>NZ_JBEZFA010000004.1:0-252299 GCF_040649215.1 Micromonospora sp. NPDC049044
CCTCGACAGCGCATCCCACTCGACATCAGACAACTCGTAGCGACGACCCACGCGCTACATCATCCGACATCAAGATCCTTTGAAGACACGGCCTAGGCCGGAGCCCGACCGGCGTCGATCATGGAGTTGTGGTGCCCTACAAAAGCCGCTAGTCAGCCAATATCCCCCACCACTACTCCATGATCGACGCAGACGGGGGTGGGGCGCGGGGGTGGGGGGTTAGTCGCAGGCTGTGCCGTCGCCGTCGCGGTCCAGGTCGTAGATATCGGAGCCGATCACCCTGATCGGGCCACTGACGTAGGCGGGGCCGTTGCCGCTGCCGCCCGCGCAGTCGACGTCACTGGCGATCGGGACGCAGCCGCTGTAGTTCGGGTCGCACGTCGAGGACTGCGGCTTCCTGGTGCCGACGGCGGCGACCTGGGTCACCGGCTGCTTCGTCACCGTGGACTTGACGAGCTTCCTGGACGTCCGTACCCCGTTCGTGGTGGTCACCTCGTACGTCAGGGTTCGTACTCCGTTGACGCCCCTGGTCCGGACGACCCGCTTCCCCTCGGCCAGCGACGAGTCCTTGACTGTCCGCTCCCCGTACCGGACGGTGGCCTGCACCGTCTCGGTCGTCACCTTGACGACCGGCGGCGGCGCGGCAGCCGACGGGGTCGGCGAGGCTGGCGTCGAGGACCCGGCCGCGTCGGGCGTGGCAGGTGAAGTGGCGACCGGGGTGGAAGTGACCTCGGTCGGCTCGGCGGGCGCTGCCACGATGGGCTGCTCCGCCTGCTCGGCGGCCGTGCCGGTAGTGGTCGGCTCCGGCTCGCCGGCCAGCGCGCCGATGATGGCGGTGCCGGTGCAGCAGAGCAGCAGGATCGACAGGGTCACCGAGCCGAGGATCACGGCGGTCCGCCGGGCCGGACTGGCCCGCCGGAACCAACTCGGGCGGGGCACCTGCCCAACCGAGGGCGGGTACGGCGGGCCCGGATTCTGTGGTGGTTGCATCGTCACGGCGATGAGTGTCGTCGCAAACACCGTGCGCAATATCCTCCGTCGTGCTCGTCACCTGCGCCGATCGCTTCGCAGCGGTGATCTGTTGGCGCTTCCTCGGGCAACGGACGACACCCGCGGCCACCCTCCAGGCCGGCCGACCAGGGCCGATCATGCGGCTGCTTTTACCAACAAGAGCCGCAAATCGGCACACCACGCGCCTGAACGCTGGCGCTCGTCGAGAGAGGACAGGTGAGGTGTCGAGATGCCGTCAGCGAGGCGGGTTCAGCGCCCGGCCCGCGTCGAACCGACTCGTGGCGCGGACCGACGGGCCCGTCGACCGCGCAGCGAGCTGAGCCCGACCAGCAACAGCGCGATCCCGAACATCGCGGTACCGACGACGTTCACCTGCGGTGGGATGCCCCGCTGGGCGGCGCCCCAGACATACATCGGGAACGTGACAGTGGTGCCGGCGTTGAAGTTCGTCACGATGAAGTCGTCGAAGCTGAGCGAGAAGGCGAGCAGCGCGGCGGCCACGATGCCGGGCAGCAGCAACGGCAGGGTGACCCTCCGGAAGGTCTGCCACTCGTTGGCGTAGAGATCCATGGCGGCCTCCTCCAGCCGCCGGTCCATCCCGGCCAGCCGCGCCTGCACGGTGACCACCACGAACGACACGCAGAACGTCACGTGCGCGATCACGATGGTCCAGAAGCCCTGCGGCACCCCGGCGGACACGAAGAGCGCCAACAGCGACGTGCCCATCACCAGCTCCGGGGTGGCCATCGCCAGGAAGATCAGCATGTTGATGCCGGTCCGACCGCGCAGGCGGTACCGGACCAGCGCGAACGCCAGCAGGGTGCCGAGCACGGTCGCGACCACCGTGGCGACGAACCCGATCTGCGCACTCCGCAGCACCGCCGCACACATGTCCGACGTGGCGCACGGCCGCCGCCAGTTGTCAGATGTGAACTCGTTGAAGTCGTACGACAGCCGACTCGACGGGCGGTTGACCGAGAGCGCCGCCACCACCAGGTTCGGCAGCGCGAGGTAGCCGAGCACCAGCAGCGCCACGATCAGCACCCAGTGGTCGGTCAGCCGGCGCCAGCGTCTCACCACCGCACCCCCTCGGGGCCGGCCCACCGCAGGTAGCCGAAGACCACCGCGAGGATCGCCGCCATCAGCAGGAACGACAGCGCGGCGCCCTGCGGGTAGTCCAACCGGACCAGGAACGCCGAGTCGACCACGTTTCCGATCATGTACTCGTTCGGGGTGCCGAGCAGCTCCGCGTTGATGTAGTCGCCGCTGGCCGGGATGAAGAACAGCAGCGTGCCGGCGACCAGGCCGGGCCTCGACAGCGGCAGGGTCACCCGGCGGAACACCTGCGCGCCGCTCGCGTACAGGTCGCCGGCCGCCTCCAGCAACCTGCGATCCAGCCGCTCCAGGCTCGCGTAGAGCGGCAGCACCAGGAACGGCATGAAGTTGTACGTCAGGCCGAGCACCACCGCGAACGGCGTGGCCAACAGTCGGCCCTCCGGTGCGAGCAGGTGCACGTCACGCAGCAGACCGACGAGCGGCCCGCTGTCCGACAGGATGGTCTTCCAGGCGAGCGTCCGGACCAGGAAGCTTGTGAACATCGGGGCGACCACACACACCAGCAGCACGTTCTTCCACCGCCCGGCCTTCTGCGCTATCGCGTACGCCAGCGGGTAGCCCAGCAGCAGCGCCAGCACCAGGGCCACCCCGGCGTAGCCGAACGAGCGCAGAAGCTGCGGCCAGTACGCCCGCACCACGTCCGGGTAGTTGCCGAACGCCCAGGTCATCGCGTACCCGGTGGTGAGCGAACCGTCGGGGTCGTACAGGCTGGCCGCCGCGAGCTGCACCAGCGGCACCCCGAAGAACACCAGCAGCCAGGCCACCCCGGGCAACACCAGGAGGTACGGCCGGAGTCGCCGCCGCGTCACCCGGGTCACGACGACGCGGCCAGCAGGAACGCGTGCCGGGGATCCCAGTGCGCCACTGCCGTCTCGCCGACCGCCACCCGCGTCGACGCCCCACTGTTGGCAGCGAACACCGACAACTCGGCGCCCCAGCCGGTCCGCAGCAGGTACTGCGTGCTGACCCCCACGTAGGCGGCGTCGGTGACCACCCCGGCGACGTGTTGATGGCCCACGGGCACCTGGGCGGCGGAGCCGACCAGCTGCAGTTTCTCCGGGCGTACCCCCAGGTGGACCGGGCCGTGGTCGGCCCGTGAGCGGCCGGCGGGCACCGAGAAGCGCGCGCCGTGCGCGGTCACCGCGACGTCGCCGCCGCTGACGCCGGTGGCCTCGCCGCTGAGCAGATTGGACTGACCGAGGAAGTTCGCGACGAACGCGGTGGCGGGGAACTCGTAGAGGTCGGCGGGCGCGCCGAGTTGCTCGATCCGGCCGCCGTTCAGCACCGCGACCGTGTCGGCCATGGTCATGGCCTCCTCCTGGTCGTGGGTGACGTGCACGAAGGTGATGCCGACCTCGGTCTGTGCGCGCTTCAGCTCGATCTGCATCTGCCGCCGCAGCTTCAGGTCCAGCGCGCCGAGCGGCTCGTCCAGGAGCAGCACCTGCGGCCGGTTGACGAGCGCGCGGACCAGTGCGACCCGTTGCTGCTGGCCGCCGGAGAGTTCGGCGGGCCGGCGGGTGCCGTAGCCGTCGAGCTGCACCAGCGACAGCATGCGGTTGACCTCGTCGTCCACCGAGCGGATGCCGCGCCGACGCAGCCCGAAGGCCACGTTCTCGAAGACGTCGAGGTGCGGGAAGAGCGCGTAGCTCTGGAAGACGGTGTTCACCGGTCGCTGGTGTGGGCGCAGCCCGGTGATGTCCCGGTCGCCGAGCAGCACCCGGCCGCTTGTCGGTTCCTCCAGACCGGCGATCATCCGCAGGGTGGTGGTCTTGCCGCTGCCCGACGCGCCGAGCAGAGCGAAGAACGAGCCCTGCCCGATGGTCAGGCTGAGGTCGTCGACCGCGGGGACCGCGCCGAACCGCTTGGTGAGGCCGGCAAGCCGCAGGTCGCCGGCGGGTGTCTCGCTAGCCACTCTCGTCACGCCCCGATGACCTGCTGGAACTTGCCCTCGTACTCCCGCTCCTGCTGCTCGTTCAGGGCCATGAACGTGGTGGCCTTCGACAGCAGCGCGTCGTCGGGGAAGATCAGCGGGTTGGCCGCCAGCTGGGGGTCGATCTTTTCCATCTCGGCCTGGGCGCCCCGCACCGGGCAGATGTAGTTGACGTGCGCGGCGACTTTCGCGGCGACCGCCGGCTCGTAGTAGTAGTTGACGAGCTGCTCGGCGTTCGCCCGGTGGGTGGCCCTGTTCGGCACCAGCATGTCGTCGCTGTAGAGCAGCACCCCGGAGTCGGGCGCGACGAAGCGCACCTTGGCGTCCTCACCGGACAGTTGGATGACGTCGCCGGACCAGCCGATGCACGCGGCTATGTCGCCCTTGGCCAGGTCGGGCGCGTAGTCGTTGCCGGTGAACCTGCGGATCCGCCCGGAGTCGACTGCCCTCCTGAGTTTGGCGAGTGCGTCGTCGAACTGGGCGGACGTGAAGTTGGCGGGGTCGTGTCCGTTGGAGCCGAGCAGCAGACCCATTGTGTCGCGCATCTCGCTGAGCGCTGTCACCCGGCCCTTCAGGTCGGGGCGGGTGAGCAGCTCGTCGACGGTCCGCAGCTCCCGTGTGACGTTGCCGTTGTACGCCAACCCGGCGAGGCCGCACTGCCACGGAACCGACATCCGGTTCTCGGTGTCGTAGGAGCGGTTGAGCAGCGACGGCAACAGGTTCGCCCGCACGTTGGGGATCTTCGCCGGGTCGAGCTGCTGGACCCAACCGAGGCGGATCATCCGGGCCGCCATCCAGTCGCTCAGCACGATGATGTCCCGGTCGGTGCTCTGGCAGGCCGCGAGCTGGCCCTGCACCTTGGCGAAGAACTCGTTGTTGTCGTTGATGTCCTCGGTGTAGCTGACCTGGATGCCGGTCCTGCTGACGAACTCGTCAAGGCTCGGTCGCCGGGACTCGTCCCGCTCGTCCACGTCCAGGTACTGCGGCCAGTTGGAGAAGGCGAGCTTCTTCTCGGTGCCGGACAGGTCGGCGCTGACGCAGCCGGCCTCGGTCTGCTGGGCGCCCTTGGTGCCGCACGCGGCGAGGCCGCCCATGGTGAGCAGTGCCGCCGAGCCGAGAGAGCCGGTGAGCAGTGCACGTCGGGAGAGGGGGCGCAGGGGCGCGCGCATGACGATTCCTCAGGGTCGGTGCCGTGGACGCCTGACACGATGACAAACCGGCGGCGCCAGAAGAGCATCGGGGCCGACGCGTCACGTCCCGTGCAGCCGTCCGTCACGCTCAGCGTGATCCACGCGACGTCGGAAGGCTTGATCCACTCGCCTTCCGGGAAACCGGGCCATCCTCGCGCCGTGACACCACGTTTTCCGTGGACCCGAGGGGATCAGCGGCCGGGGGTCAGCGCCTTCGGCTCAGCGGCCGGATCGGCGCACACCGTCGACGAAGGACGCCCAGGCGGCCGGGGCGAAGGCCAGGGTGCCACCGTCGCGGTCCTTGCTGTCGCGCACCAGCACCCGACCGGGCAGGTTGTCGGCCACCTCGACGCAGTCGCCCCCGTTGTTGCTGCTGCGGGTCGCGGTGCGCCAGCGGGCTTCGGTCATGTCCATGTCGTGGCCACTTCCCTGATCAGCTCGATCGACCGGCGTTGGGGTAGCGCCTCACCGGTGACGCTCTCCCACCTGCGTCCCAGGCTAGCGATGTCGACGGGATCGGTCACGATCTGACCGCGGAGCTGGTTGTCGAGATACGCCAATTCCGTCCCGTCGGGCAGGCGACCCAGCACGAAGGGGCCAGCCAGGCCGGTGTGCCACGGACCGTCGGCCGGGATGACCCGGATCTTGGGGTGGACGCGAACCTTCTCTGCCAGCGATTCGACCGTCTCCCCCGCCTCGGCCATCGCCACCCGCAACGCCTCATTCGCCACCGGAGCCTCCCGCCCGCCAGGCGCACACCGCGACCTCGCTCGGTGCACGCTGCGGCGGATGGTAACCACGCTGCGTAGCGATGTCTGCGGTCTACCGGCGTGTGGCGGTCAGACATGTCGGCGCGCTTCTGGAACGCCCACCAAACGCCCCGAAGGTGTCCCACCAACGTCCCCAGCCAGGTCGGCACACTCCTGCGACTGATCCACTACACGTCGCCGCCGCCCGTGGCGCCTGATCCACTCCACGTCGCCGATCAGGCGTATCAACCGGACCCCACACCGCCACATCGCCGACCAGGTGTGGATCATCCCGCGCCCACCTCGCCCATACCTGTTGATCAAGAAGTCGGCGCCTTCTTGACGCAAGCCTCTTGATCAACGCCGAAAGGGGGCGGGGACCGAAGGGGCGCGCGGTCAGTGGTTGGGGGGGATGACGCGGAGGTGACCTCGGCGGCCGGTGGAGTGGGACTGGTCGCTGTGGGACCGGTCCTTCGGGTCCTCCGGCGGGCGGGGGGCCGGGCGGGCGGCTTCGCGGACCGCCTCGGCGAGCGCGACCAGGTCGTCGGTGGTGGGCGGCGGCGGCTCGAACTCGCCCTCGTGCCGGACCACGTCCCAGCCCCGCGGTGCGGTCAGGCTGCGGGCGTGCGGCTCACACAGGTCGTACGTGTGCGGCTCGGCGAACGCCGCCAGCGGCCCCACCACCGCTGTCGACTCGTTGTAGACATAGGTCAATGTGGCGACCGCTTGCCGGGGGCAGCCGTTACGGGAGCAGCGCCGTGGTGACCTCACGTGCGGCAGGGTATCTCCATTACCGGGTCCGGCGCATCGCTTCGCGTTGCGACACGCCCGTCGTGGTGATCACAGTTCGCCGTTCCGGACGCGCCGCGCCACGGGAATGGCGGTGCCGCTGGCCAGCCCGGCGCGGGCGCTACCCTTTGCCTCATGACGAGCCCGGAACACCGCCGCCCCGGCCCCGGCCGGCGGGTGCACCGTGACCGGCACGGTCGCGGCCTGCGCGGGCGGTTGGTGCCGGCCACCGTGCCACTGGCGCGGACCAAGGCCGAGGTCTTCGACGACCTGGTCCTGGACACCGTGGAGACGCTTGAGCGTCGGTTCGCCAAAGAGTTGGCCGGTGTCGAGTTCGCGGTCGAGGACGTCCCGCCGGATCTGAACGTCTACGACTCCGACGTGCTGGAGGATGGCGAGGTCCCGCTGGCCCGGCTCCTGCCCGGCCGGCCGGGCCGACAGGAGGTGCCGCCCCGGATCGTGCTGTACCGGCGGCCCCTGGAGTTCCGGGCGATGGACCGCGAGGACCTCGCCGACCTCGTCCATGACGTGATCATCGAACAGGTGGCGAACCTGCTCGGGGTCGACCCCGACGAGCTGGCCTGACCCGGGCACCGCACGGCTGAGTCGGGCGGCCCCCACCGCCCCGACCTCGCACCGCTCAGGCGGCCCGCCGCTTCAACTTGCGCCGCTCCCGCTCGGAGAGCCCACCCCAGATGCCGAATCGCTCGTCGTGACCGAGAGCGTATTCGAGGCATTCGGTCTTGACCTCGCACCGCGAGCAGATCCTCTTCGCCTCGCGGGTTGAGCCGCCCTTCTCGGGGAAGAACGCTTCGGGGTCGGTCTGCGAGCACAACGCCCGCTCCTGCCACTCCGGCGCGTTTCCGAGCAGGTCGGCCACCTCAAGCTGGCCGTCCATCAAATGCCTCCTTGTCGCGCACCGGCGTCATCGCCGCTGCAACCCCCCACGCGAAAGGCGTGCTTGTCCGTCCGGTCCCGTTTTGTTGCGTTCCGTGCGAACAACCCCATTCAAATTACACGCGTGTAATGCGTGCGCCGTCAAGCCAAACTTGATAATGGAGTCGCCCTCCCGACACCCCTGGACGACCACTCGGGCCGTCCAGCCTCGCAACCTGCCCTATCGATTCAGACCCCGGCCGAGTAACGCCCTCTCCGGCGAGTTGCCCGACTTTTCTGCCGTGGCGCCTCCCCGACGAGTCGCCACCGGCCCGGCGTCAGGCACCCGCACCGCAAAGCTGATCTTGGTGGGGGACAGGTTAACGCGGTACGGCGCAGACCGCCCGTCGAGCCGGGAACAGCACGTGCGCCCCGCCCACAATGTGGACGGGGCGCGGCGTGAAACCGGTGCGAAAGAGGTCAGCTGGCGGCCCCGAATCCGCTGGTGGGCCAGACGAATTCGGCTATCCCTCCACCATGGACAGAAACCGTTCCGACCGACGTACTCTCGTCCCACCAGACGGTATAAATCCCGCCGGGAAGATCCGGATAGACCGCACTGTGGCAGGAGCCGTCCCGCACCCGACGCTCCCGCACGGCGGAGTGCACCCGCCGATCGTCGTCGCGGCTGATCTCGATCTCCCGGCCGTGCAACTCCCGGCCGGTGTAGACGATCAGGGCACCTGTGTCGCCGCCCAGATCGAGGACGACGCTCCCCGTCTCCGACGGCCCGTACGTGTGCTCGTGCATCCCCTCCCCCGCCCGGTCAGGACGCCGCCGGCGGGTTGTTGAACCCGTCGTACGGCGTACCCAGATAGGGGAAGTTCGCGAGGAACGGCGCTGTCACGTCGGCGGCGCTCAGGCCGGGAGTGACAGCGGCAGCCGCCGCGTCGGGACGGAACGTCTTGTCCACCAGCGGCACGGTCACCCCGGCGATCGCCCGCAGCGCGATACTCACCACGTCGTCACCGACCCGCCGCCCGTTCGGGAAACCGGCAAGGTCACCACCGAGCACCCCGAACCGGTCCGGCTGCCGGGTCGGCGGGATCGCGGTGTTCAGCCGCAGCATGTCGGCCTGCACGTCACCTGTGGCGTTCGTGAAACCGTCGATCAGACCGGCGGGTACGCCGGTGAGCAGGATCGCCACCAGGTCCGCGCGGGCCTTCTTCGACCTGGTGAGTCGGTCCAGGTTCGGAAAGACGTCCGGGTAGAGCGCCGGCAGCAGGGCCGCCAACTCCGGCTGCTCGACGAACCTGGCGAACCGCTTGTCCTCGGTGGGCGGCAGCGAGTTCCACAGGTCCTTCTTGGACATCGGCACGATGACCTCGTTGAACAACGGATTGCCCAGCCGGGAGACCTGCGTGAACGGCCCGGTGCTGGTGTCCGCGGCACCCTGGTCGCCGAGCACCCGCACCTGCCGGCGCGACGCCGACGTCCACACCCCGATCACCGACGCGGGGTCACCGGCGCCGTAGCGGTTGGCGCGGCGGCGCACCTGCTTCAGCGGCACCTGCACAGCGATGCTGTGCACGTTCATCCGGTCCGTCGCGTTCACCGGCTCACCCTCGGCCTTGAAGATCTTCTTTCCGGCGACGTGCAGCTGCTGGAACGGCCGCAACGTGCCGAGGTCGAAGATCGCCCCCAGGTCGACGAAGAAGCCGTCCGCACGCTGCCCGGCGAAGACCCGTTCCCCGGTGGAGAGCGAGTAGGTGGCCTGCCGCACCAGCTCGGCGTACTTCGGGGTGGACAGCGGGCCGACGTTGCACGGCGGGCACTGCAACTTGTGCGCCAACCGGTGCTCCCGGCCGTCGGTCACCCGGGTCAGGCTGTAGAACTGCCGCCGGTTCCAGGTCTCGCTGTCAAGCGAGTCGATCCTGCCGGTGTTGTAGAGAAAGCTGTTCGGATTCGTGATCTCGGTGGTGAATTCGAACCGGTAGGTGACGTCCGGGCGGCCGTCGCCGTCGTTGTCGATATGGATCTCGTAGCGCACGTCGTCGCCGAACTCGAAGAAGTTCGGCCCCCCGGACGGCAGCTGCAACGGCACGTAGTTGGCGATCAACGTCACGGTGTCGGGCTTGTCGGGGCTGACGAACGCGTACAGGTCGGAGCTGTCGGCGACCGGATCCTTGGCTATCTCCGGGGCCTCGCGGTGGGAAGACATGGCGGACCAACCTCACTGGGCGGGGACAGGATGGCGGTGCGAAATGCCGGTTCAGCGCCGGGCGGCGCGCCGCAGCCGGTCCGCCAGGCCGCGGTCGCGTACCTCGATCCGCGTGTCGCCGACGAAGACGTCCATCCGTCCGGATCTGGCATCGCGCAGGTGCACGACTATCGGTTCGTCGGCACGTCCGGCCGCGCCGGGGGCGTTCTGCGCGGCCGACAGGCCCGGCACTGTGAGCGCGGCGGCGCCCAGGGTGGCGCTGGCCGCGGCGGTCAGTGTCTGCCGGCGGGTCAGTCGCGGCCACTGCCGCTTCCGCTGATCACTGGTCATGGGCAACCTTTCCGGCGGCGCGAACGCGCCCGCAGGGACGGACGGGTCCGGCACCGTCCATCGACGCCGCCGAGGCCCTGGGGGTACCGGCGGTGGTCGTGGCCGCGACCGCCGCCGGCATCGCGTGGTACGGCCGGCGGCGGGGAAAGGTTCGACCTCAGGGCCGGGCGTGACCGTACGCAGTCGACCGCTTGCGCGCCGGCCGCCCGGCCGCCGTCGCGATGGCCCGCAACTGCTCCTCGGTACGCGCCGACCCGTTGCCGGAACCGGCCATCCGGGAGATGGTCTCCTCCATCAGCGTGCCACCCAGGTCGTTGCAGCCACCCTGGAGCATCGCCACGGTGCCCTCGTCGCCGAGCTTCACCCAGGAGCACTGGATGTTGTCGATCCGGCCGTGCAGCAGCAGCCGGGACATCGCGTGCACGACCCGGTTCTCCCGCCAGGTCGGCCCGGGCCGGGCGATGCCGGCCAGGTAGATCGGGGCGTTGGTGTGCACGAACGGCAGCGCCACGAACTCGGTGAACCCGCCGGTCCGGTCCTGCACGCCGGCCAGCACCCGGAAGTGCGCAAGCCACTGCCCGGGGTGGTCGACGTGGCCGTACATCATCGTGGAGCTGGACCGGATGCCCAGCTCGTGTGCCGTGCTGACGACGTCGACCCAGGCGGCGGCCGGCAGTTTGCCCTTGGTCAGCACCCAGCGCACGTCGTCGTCGAGGATCTCGGCGGCGGTGCCGGGGATGGTGTCCAGCCCGGCCTCGCGCAGCTGCGTCAACCACTCGCGGACCGGCACGCCCGCCTTCGCGGCGGCGGTGACGATCTCCATGGGTGAGAACGCGTGCACGTGCATCTCGGGCACCCGGGCCTTGATCGCGCGCACGATGTCGGCGTACCCGGTGACCGGCATCTTCGGGTCGATGCCGCCCTGGAGGCACACCTCGCTGGCACCGGCCGCCCAGGCCTCCTCGGCCCGGTCGGCGACCTGGTCGACGGAGAGCCGGTACGCGTCGGCGTCCCGCTCCCGCTGGGCGAACGCGCAGAACCGGCAACCCACGTAGCAGACGTTGCTGAAGTTGATGTTGCGGTTGACCACGTAGGTGACGTCGTCGCCGACCACGTCGCGGCGTACGTCGTCGGCGAGCCGGCACAGCTCGTCCAGCGCCGGCCCGTCCGCCCCGAACAACGCAAGCGCCGCGTCGGTGTGCCGCGGGTCGAGCAGCGCCGCCGGGTCGTCGGCCGCCAGCCGCAACCCGGCCGCCACGTCCCGGTCCGCGCCACTGCCGGCCGGCACCGGGGGTACGCCCGCACGCCGCGCCGCCGCCTCGGGAGTGACCTTGCCGGCGACCTCGGACCAGTCGCCGTAGACGCTGTCGAAGTCACCGCGCCGGTCGTCGGTGCGGCCGGTGGTGTCGATGGTGGAGTGCAGGTCGGTACGCCCGCCGAACACCTCCTCCGGCTCCTGCCAGGGACGCCCCTGTGGGAGGGCCGACTCGACGGCCAGGCCGGTGGCCGGGTCGGCGAGGGCGCTGACGTGCGGCAGCAGCCTCGGGTCGAGCCACGGGTCACCCGCGCGCACGTACTCGGGGTAGATCGTCAACCGCTCCCGCAGCGTGAACCCGGCCAGCTCGGTGTGCCGGGCCAACTCGTCGATCTGCGGCCACGGACGTTCCGGGTTGACGTGGTCGGGGGTGAGCGGCGAGACGCCACCCCAGTCGTCGATGCCGGCGCGCAGCAACAGGTCGTACTCGCCGGCGATCAGGTTCGGCGGGGCCTGGATCCGGGCCTTCGGGCCGAGCAGCAGCCGGGCCACCGCCACGGTGGCGGCCAGGTCGTGCAGCTCCGCGTCGGGCATGCCGCGCATCGCCGTGTCCGGCTTGGCGCGGAAGTTCTGCACGATCACCTCCTGGAGGTGGCCGTACTCCCGGTGGGCGCGGCGGATCGCGAACAGCGCGTCCACCCGCTCGGCCGGCGTCTCCCCGATGCCGATCAGGATGCCGGTGGTGAACGGCACCCCCACCCGCCCCGCGTCGTCGAGCACCCGCAGCCGGACCGCGGGCTCCTTGTCCGGTGAGCCGTAGTGCGGGCCGCCTGGCTCGGACCACAGCCGGGTCGCTGTGGTCTCCAGCATCATCCCCATGCTCGGGGCCACCGGCTTGAGCCGTTGCAGCTCCGACCAGGACAGCACGCCAGGGTTGAGGTGCGGCAGCAGCCCGGTCTCCTCAAGCACGGCCACCGCGCAGGCCCGCAGGTAGTCCAGTGTGGAGTCGTAGCCGCGCTCGTCGAGCCAACTCCGGGCCGCCGGCCAGCGCTCCTCGGGACGGTCACCGAGCGTGAAGAGGGCCTCCTTGCAGCCCTGCTCGGCACCGGCCCGCGCGATGGCCAGCACCTCGTCGCGGTCCAGGAACGGCGCCGGCAGCCGGTGCGGCACCGTGGCGAAGGTGCAGTAGTGGCAGCGGTCCCGGCACAGCCGGGTCAACGGGATGAAAACCTTCTTCGAGTACGTGACCACGCCCGGCCGCCCGGCGTCCCGCAGCCCGGCATCGCGGATCCCACCGGCCACCTGGAGCAGCTCGTCGAGCGCGTCACCGCGAGCGGACAGCAGCGCGGCTGCCTCGTCGACATCAAGTGCCCGCCCGGTAGCGGCCCGGCCCAGCGCCCGCCGCACACTAGCGTCACTCGGGCCAGTTTGGGTGCGATCAACCATCCGCTCAGCCTATGCGCAGCGCGAGCCCACCTGACCAGACCCGGGGCCGCACAGTGAAAAATGGCCCACCTGGCTCGCACCGAAGCTGGTGCCCGCCCCGGCGACCTCGCGCCCGGCGCCCCGCTCGTGCGGCCGCACGGTGATCACATCATGATGAGTAGTTGCCAGGTGCGCTGGGGAACTACTCATCATGATGTGATCATGGAGTCACCTCGCCGGGCCGACTCAGCGGGGCTGGTCGGGGTGTTCGCCGGGCTTGATGTGCTGGGTGCGGTCGTCGTCTGGGTCGGCGGGGCGAGGGATCGCCTGCGTCGGATCGGCAGCGGCCCGGTCGGCGGGGCGAGGGATCGCCTGCGTCGGATCGGCAGCGGCCCGGTCGACGGGGCGGGGAATCGCCTGCGTCGGATCGGCCGAAGACGGCTGCCCGAACGGTGGCGCGGCCGGGGACGGCGGCGCGGAGTTCACCGGCGGCGCGGACTGCGGGAACGGCGGCGCGGACTGCGGGGCGGACTGGAACGGCGGCGCGGACTGCGGGTGCGGTGGGGCCGACTGCGGGGCCTGGAACGGCGGCGACGGCTGGGCGTACTGGCCGGCGAACTGATCGGGCTGGCCGGGAGCGGCCCACCCGCCCTGCGGCTGACCACCGGGCTGCCCCGGGGTCGGCCAGCCACCCTGCTGTTGCGGCCAGCCTGGCTGCGGCTGACCGTAGACACCGGGCTGAGGCTTGGGTCGTGGCACGTAGTAGTGCGCACGCCAGATGGTGTAGACGACCCAGGCGGCCACCGCGAAGATGACCATCCAGGCGAACCGGGTGAGCACACCGAGGAGCGCGTCGAGCACCTCGCCGTCGGCCAACCTGCCGACCGTCCAGATCAGCAGGGTGAGCGTGCCGAACAGCGCGCTGACCCCGTACTCACCGACGGCCACCTGCGTGATCAGCTTGGCCTTCGGCAGCACCGGCGAGATGTGCGTGGCCAGCAGCACGGCCAGCAGCGGCAGGACCACCGCCGTCACCCCGACGAACGTGTCGAAGGCGGCACCGGCCCGACCGGTGACGGAGTCGTCCGGGCCGATCAGCCGGAGCAGTCCCACGAAGAGAAACACGGCGTTGGCGCCGAGCAACGCGAGCGCGGCGAGTTCGCGTAGTGGCTTGGTCAGCTGGCGGGCCTGCGCCGCGTCGGCGGACGCGGGCTCGGCGGGGCTGGTCACGAGCTCCCCCTCGGGGCTGAACGGACAGGGCGCACGTGAGCCTAGTCTCCAGGGCCACAGGCGGACCGCAGGCGTCACGTGCGCGAGGATGGTCGTCATGCACATCGTGGTTCTGGCCGGCGGCATCGGCGGCGCCCGGTTCCTGCTCGGCGTCCGGGCGTACGCCCGCGAAGTCGGCGCGGAGGTGACCGCCGTGGTCAACGTCGGCGACGACCTGTGGTTGCACGGGTTGAAGATCTGTCCCGACCTGGACAGCGTGATGTACACGCTCGGCGGGGGCGCGGACCCGGAGCGGGGCTGGGGTCGGGTCGGTGAGAGCTGGACGGTCAAGGGCGAGCTGGCCGCGTACGGGGCGCAGCCGGACTGGTTCGGCCTCGGCGACAAGGACATCGCCACCCACCTGGTGCGCACCACCATGCTCAACGGCGGTTACCCGTTGAGCGCGGTCACCGAGGCGCTGTCCACCCGCTGGCAGCCGGGGGTGCGTTTGCTGCCGGCGACCGACGACCGCCTGGAGACCCATGCGGTGGTGGAGGACGAGCAGGGGCAGCGGGCGATCCACTTCCAGGAGTGGTGGGTCCGGCACCGGGCCGACATCCCCACCCACCGCTTCGTCTTCGTCGGTGCGGAGACGGCGAAGCCGGCACCCGGGGTGCTGGACGCGATCGGCTCGGCCGACCTGGTGCTCGTCGCCCCCAGCAACCCGGTGGTGAGCGTCGCGCCGGTGCTGGCCGTACCGGGGCTGAGGGAGGCGGTGGCGGACGGCCCGGCGCCGGTGGTGGGCGTCGCGCCGATCATCGGCGGCGCTCCGGTGCGGGGGATGGCCGACCGCTGTCTCGCCGTGCTGGATGTCGAGTGCAGCGCCGCCGGGGTGGGCCGTCTCTACGGGGGCCGGTCGGATGGTGGCCTGCTGGACGGCTGGTTGGTGGCCGACGAGGACGCTGGCACTGTGGTGCCGGGAGTGACCGTCCGCGCGATGCCGCTGCGGATGACCGACGAGGCGGCGACGGTGGCCATGGTCCGCGCCGCAGTGGAGTTGACGTGAGGCTGGAGATCCTGCCGGTGCTGGGCATCGGCCACGTGACCGAGGGTGACGACCTGGCGGCGATGATCGCCACCGCGGCGCCGTGGCTGCGGAACGGGGACGTGCTCGTGGTGACCAGCAAGATCGTCTCCAAGTCGGAGGGGCGACTTGTCGACGTGCCGGCGGACGGGCCCGAGCGGCTGGCCGCACGGGACGAGGTCCTGGCCGGTGAGACGGCACGGGTGGTCGCCAGCCGGGGGCCGACCCGGATCGTGCAGACCCACCACGGCTTCGTGATGGCCTCCGCCGGTATCGACGCGTCGAACGTGGACAAGACCCAGCTGGTGTTGCTGCCGGTCGACCCGGACGCCTCGGCACGGGCGCTCCGCGACGCGCTGCGCGAACGCTACGAGCTGGACGTGGCCGTGATCGTCAGCGACACCATGGGCCGGCCCTGGCGCAACGGGCTCACCGACGTGGCGCTGGGCGTGGCCGGCATGCCGGCGATCCGCGACCACCGGGGCGAGGTCGACCCGTACGGCAACGAGCTTCAGCTGACCCAGATGGCGGTGGTGGACGAGCTGGCCGCCGCCGGTGAGCTGATCAAGGGCAAGTGTGATCAGGTCCCCGTCGCGGTCGTGCGGGGTTACCTGTCCGCCACCACCCCGGACGACGCCGGTGGCGCGCGGGCGCTGATCCGCGACGGGGCACAGGACCTCTTCGCGCTCGGCACCGCCGAAGCCCGAGCCGCGGGGCTGGCCGACGCCGCCACCCTGGCCGACGGTCCCGGTCCCACGCCGGCCGACCTGACCGCGGTGCGACGGGCGATCGACGCGGTTGCCGAGGTGGTCACCCCCGGCACGGTCTTCACCCTGGTCGACGAGGCCGAGGTACGCGCCGGACTGGTCGCCGAGATGCCCGGCTGGCCGGAGGGGGCAACCCTGCTGCTCGGCTCGCCCCCGACCCCGGTCGACCCGATCGGCCTGGTTCGCTTCGGTGCCGACCTGCACCGACTGCGCGTCGCCCTGGCCGCCCAGGGCGTCGGGTCGACGCTGTTGCCACCGCCGCCCGGCAGCCCGGCCAGCGCCGCGCTCGCGCTCTGAGAGACGGCCGGGCCGTCCGTCCAACCGGCCCGGCCAGCGCCGCGCTTACCGCGGTGAGACACGGCCGAGCGATCCGTCCCACCGGCCGGGCGAGCACGGCGAGAGACGGCCAGGCGATCCGCCCAACCGGCCGGGGCCAG
This sequence comes from Micromonospora sp. NPDC049044, assembly GCF_040649215.1. Classification (NCBI taxonomy): domain Bacteria; kingdom Bacillati; phylum Actinomycetota; class Actinomycetes; order Micromonosporales; family Micromonosporaceae; genus Micromonospora; species Micromonospora sp. NPDC049044. The sequence goes on from NZ_JBEZFA010000004.1 coordinate 16,390, forward strand.
CGCCGCGCTCGCGTGGTGGGAGACGGCCGGGCGATCCGTCCCAGCGGCCCGGCGGACGCCGCGCTCACGCGGTAGGAGACGGCCGGCCCGGTCAGCGCCAACGCTCGCGCGGTGGCCGGGTCAGGCGTCCAGCATGGCCCGGCCGAGCGGGGTCAACGTGTGCAGCACGCTGTTGCGGTCCCGGTGGCTGACCAGCAGACCGGCGTTGCGCAGCACCGTGGCGTGTTGGCTCGCCGCCGCCGGTGAGATGTTGAGCCGGCGGGCGACCTCGCCGGTGGTGCAGCCCTCGTCGCTGGCCTGCAACACCGCCGCCCTGGTGCGGCCGAGCAGCGCGGCAAGTGAGTCGCGTCCGGCAGCGGACCGGGCTGCGCCGGTGCCGTCGGCCGACGCCAGCCCGCCCAGCCGGTCCACCCGGTAGACAAGCACCGGCGGCAGGGCCGGGTCCAGCAGGGCGACAGGCGTGTCCGCACAGAAGAACGACGGGACCAGCAGCAGCCCTCGACCGTCCAGGTGCAGCTCCCGGCTGTGTGGGTAGTTGCGGACCTCAAGCACCCCACCGCCCCAGCGCATGGCCGGCCGGAGGCTGGTGAGCAACCCCTCGACACCACCGTCGAGCAGCGCCCTGGCCCGGTGCGCCCGGTCCGCCGCGACCGCCGACTGAATCCGGCTCCAGTACGGGTTGATCGCCAACGACCGGTACTGGACCATCGAATCGGCGAGGTGGTGCAGCACCGCCACCTCTCCCCGGGCCAGCGCGGCGGCCGAGGGCGGCAACTGGTTCTCGGCCGCGAGCACGCTCAGGTCTCGCTGCAGCATTCCGGTCGGGGTGCTGCGGAGCGCCTCCAGCCCGGCCTCGAAGCCGTCGACGCTTGCGTACGGGGTGAGGAAGTCCGGGAAGTAGCCGCGCGGCGGGCTCAACGCGAAGAGCAACCGGAGTTGTTCGGAGCCGACGTCCTGGCGCAGCCCTTGGGACACGGTGCGCCGCCAGTTCGCCGTCAACGGATCGCGGTTGCGGCTTCGCAGTGCGTGCAGGCTGAGGACCAACTCCCAGACCGGGTCCGCCGCCGGCGCCACCCGGGTCCGGAGGATGTCCTCCCCGGAAAAGTGGATCTTCAGCATGGAGTGCTCCAGTGTCGCCGGCAGGGGGATGCCGGGCGACCGTTCGACTCTACCTGGACGGCACTAATCTCCATCTTTAAGCCTGGGCTGAAAAAGCTCGACGGCGCCGGAGGGGTTCGAGATGCTTCCAGTGCCCGAACACCGTGCCGGTGCGTCCTCGACGCTCCGGGACCAGGGCACCGGGTCTGGGGAGGCCCCGGTGATCGGGCGGCACCACGAGGGTCTGCGGCCCTTGCTCCGCAGAGGTGCCGTCCGGTCATCCAGCCTCACCCCGTCACCCACTCGACTCAACCAACCCAGAGTGCGACCCGGTGATCCTCGTCCGTGACGTAGAACGGTCGCCCGTCCAGCTCGGCCAGTCCCTCCACGTGGTGAAACGGTGCCAGGTCCCGCACCGGCTCCCCGACGAGCCGACACACCTCGGCCGACCCGTCGGCCGGGAGTCGGAAGCGGACGTGCCGGGACGTGACCTCACCGCCGCGCGGATGGTCGTCCAACAGCACCGACCCCTTGCCCAGCGCGTCGATCGAGCCGATCACGGCCGCGTACCCGCCGTCCGGGGTCGGGGTGATCGCCCGGAAGCCGGTCAGCTTCCCCGGCGGGGTCACCCCGGTCACCACGTACGCGCGCAACACCTCGGGCCACGCCGGCTCCGCCGCGAACATGCCCGGCACACCGGCGACCTCCACCAGGATCGGCTCACCGGCAGCCGTGACCGGGAACCGCAGCCCGAGCAGCACCGTCCCGGCCGGAGTGAAGGCCGCCGCCTCCACGTTCAACGGCAGGTCGTCCGGGGCCAGCCGGCTCACCCAGCGCTTCTCCCGGGCGGTCCCCCGCGCCAGCGTCTCCACGATGAACCGGGCCCGCACCCGTGCTCCGGGTGACAGCAGGGTCAACGGCGACCCGGCGAGGGCATCGTTCACCGCCCGGTGCAGCCGGAACGAATTGCGCACCACCTGCACCGGCACCGGCCCGGCCGCCGCGTCGTCCTCCCGGAAACGGGCCACGAAGGCACGCCGGGGCCGCAGCGGACCAGCCTTCGAACCGAAGTGGGAGCCGAAGACGTACACCCAGCCGTCGTGCTGGGCGAGCGCCTCGCCATCCTCGGTCCGCCCGTTCTGCACACCGGCGTCCGCCAGCACGTGCCGGGCCGTCCACTCGCCGTCATCCCGCTCCAGCAGCAATGCCAGGCAGCGCTCCACCGGCCCCTCGTCCAGCACCGTCCAGAAGCCCCGCCGGGCCCCGTACGCACGCAGCAACGCCGCCGAGCGCACCGGCAGCAGATCGCTCGCCTCGTTGCCGGCCACCACGAATTCGACGAGTCGCAGGGTCACCGAGTCAGCGTACGGAGGGGCCGCTCGTACAGTGACGGGGTGCCCGACACCCCGATCACCGCCCAGCCGACCGACCCCCAGGTGTACGCGCCGCTGCACGCCGACGCGACCGCGCTGCTCGAAGGCTGGCAGCCGACCAGCCCGGCCGCCGCCACCGCGCGGGACCGGACCCTCGCCCTGCTCGGGGCTGGGCCGATCGCGATGAGCCGGCAGCACCGCCCCGGGCACATCACCGCGAGCGCGCTGGTGCTGGACGCCACCGCCACGCGGGTGCTGCTCTGCCTGCACGTGAAGTTCGGTAGGTGGGTGCAGCTCGGCGGGCACTGTGAGCCGGTCGACCAGACCCTGGTGGCCGCCGCGCTGCGCGAGGCCACCGAGGAGTCCGGGATCGCCGGCCTGCGCATCGACCCGGTGCCGATCGACGTCGACGTGCACGAGGTGCTCTGTCAGGGCGGCTCCCGCCACCACGACGTCCGGTTCGCGGTGGTCGCCCCGCCCGGCGCGGTGGAGCAGATCAGCGACGAGGCCGAGGAGTTGGGCTGGTTTCCGCCGGACCAACTACCCGAGCCGCTGGCCGGCGGGACCGTACAACTGATCGCGCCCGCCCTGGCAGCTTTCAGACGTAGCCCTCTTCGCCGCGCGCCTTGAGCTCGTCGACCAGGGCCTTGACGCCCTGGGCCTGGTCACGCGGGCAGACCAGCACCGCGTCCGGGGTGTCCACCACGATCAGGTCGCGCAGCCCGAGCACCGCCACCAACCGGCCGGACTGCGGCACCACCACCAGGTTGGCGCTGTCCCGCAGGAGCACCCCGGGCTTGGCGTCGGTGCCGAGTACCACGTTGCCCGCGTCGTCGGCCGGCAGCACCTCACCCAGGGTGTGGAAGTCGCCGACGTCGTTCCAACCGAAGTCGCCCGGTACCGTCGCGACCCGTCCCGCGGTGGCCGCGCCCTCCATCACCGCGTAGTCGACGGAGATCTTCGGCAGGGTCGGCCAGATCGCGCCGAGCACCTCGTCCTGCTCGGGGGTGCCCCAGGCGGCGGCGATCGCGGTGACACCAGCGTGCAACGCCGGCTGCTGGCGGGCCAGTTCGGCGAGGAAGACATCCACCCGCCACACGAACATGCTCGCGTTCCACAGGTGCCGGCCGGAACGGACGTACGCCTCGGCGACCTCCGCGCCCGGCTTCTCCTTGAACTCGGCCACCGGCCGCCACGGAACGCCGTCGGTCTCCTCGCCGGTCTCCAGGTAGCCGTAGCCGGTCTCCGGGCGGGTCGGGGTGATCCCGACCGTCATCAGCATCCCCTGCTCGGCCCCCCGGACCGCCTCCTGGACCGTGCGTACCCAACTGCCCGGGTCGCCGATCAGGTGGTCGGCAGCGAAGCTGCCCATCACCGCCTCCGGGTCGCGCACCGCGATCACCGCGGCGGCCAGCGCGATCGCCGCGCACGAATCCCGCGGGGAGGGCTCGACCAGGATGTTCTCCTCCGGCAGACCGGTCAGCTGCCGAGCCACCGCCGCGACGTGCGCGGCGCCGGTGACCACCAGGGTCCGCTCCGGTGTGGTCAGCGGCGCGAGCCGCTCCACCGTCGCCTGGAGCAGCGAGGAACTGGTGCCGGTCAACGGATGGAGGAACTTGGGGTGGCCGGCGCGGGACAACGGCCACAACCTCGTGCCGCTGCCACCTGCCGGAATAACCGCATAAAGCATCCGCACATCATGCCCGACGCAGCCGCCGGCAGTGGCACGGGTCACCACCAGGGCCCCCGGGGATCAGGAACGGGCGCGACTCCAGGCGGCGATGTGCACCTCGGCGCTGGACTCCCAGGTGAACTCCTTGGCCCGGTCGAAGCCCGCCTTCGCCAGCGACAACCGCCGCTGCTCGTCGTCGAGCAGCGCGGCCAGGTCGGTGCCGATCTGCTCCGGGTCCTCGGAGGTGTACGCGACAGCGTCCCCACCCACCTCGGGCAGCGATAGCCGGGGCGTGGTCAGCACCGGGGCGGCGCACGCCATGGCCTCCAGGATCGGCAGCCCGAACCCCTCGCCGTAGGACGGATAGGCGGCCACGAGTGCCCCACCGAGGAAACCGGGCAGGTCGGCGTAGCGCAGGTAGCCCGGGCGCAGCAGGCGTAGGTGCGACGGGACCTCGGCCACCGCCCGGTCGATGTCGTCGTCGTGCCCCTGCCCACCGGCGATCACCAGGGCCGGTGGCTCGGCCCGGTCGGACACCGCACGCGCCCAACCACGGATCAGGTTCGGCACGTTCTTCCGCGGCTCCTTGGCGCCGAGGAAGGCCACGTAGCTGCTGTTGCCCAGCCCCAGCCGGGCGCGGACCCGAGCCTTCTCCTCCTCGGTCGGGGCGTGGAAGGCCGCCTGGTCGACGCCGTGGTAGGCCACGTCGATCCGGGTGGGGTCGGCGTCGAGCAGCCGGATCAGCTCGTCGCGGGTGGCCTTGCTGGGCACGATCACCCGGTTGGCACGCCGCATCGAGGTCTTGATGGCACTGCGGAAGAACGTGCGGCGGGACTTGTCGTAGTGCTCCGGCTCGGTGAAGAACGTCGCGTCGTGCACGGTGACCGTGACCGGGCAACCGGCCCGCAGCGGGCAGGTGTAGAACGGCGAGTGCAGCACGTCGGCGCTCACCTGCTGGGCGAGCAGCGGCAGGCCGGTCTGCTCCCAGGCGAGCCGGGCCGGGCGGTGCGCCACGGCCGCCGGCGCTGGGATGATCTCCGCGCCGGGCAGCATCCGGGTGTAACGCTCCAGGTCGGTGCGGAGGCTGACCACCGCCAACTCCACCCCCGACCCGCACACCTTGCCGAGGGCACCGAGCAGGCCGTCGACGTATCGACCGACGCCACCACGGTCGGCGGGGACACTCGTGGCGTCGATGAGCACGCGGGGCGGGCGACCGGCGGTCACGTGGCGACTCCTTGCACTGGCGGGTCTGTGGGGAAGAACACTCCGGGGGTCAAGCCTACGCCGGAGCGCGGGGCCGACGCTGACTGCGACCCGACGGTACGCCGACTTGTCATCGTCATCGAGTACGGGCGGGAGAGGCGTATCGTTCGCCCCGATGGCCGACAACATTGCCCGGGTGTTCGCCGACGCGATCGCGACCGACCCGACCCGACCGCTGCTCACCTGGTACGACGACTCCACCGGCGACCGCACCGAACTCTCCGGCGCGACAGTGGCGAACTGGGTGGCGAAGACCGCCAACCTTCTCGTCGACGAGGTCGGCCTCGCCCCGGGCACCCCGGCCGGCGTGCTGCTCCCCCCGCACTGGCAGACCGCCGCCGTCCTGCTGGGCTGCTGGTCGGCCAAGGTGACCGTCATCGACACACCGGGCGAGGTCGACGTGCTCTTCGCCGCCGCCGACCGGCTCGACGAGGCACAGTCCTGGTCCGCCGACGAGCGGTACGCCCTGGGCCTCGCCCCGCTCGCCGCCCCGCTGCGGCAGGTGCCGCCCGGCTTCGTCGACTACGTGGTCGAGGTACGCGGGCACGGCGACCACTTCACCCCGCAGCCCGGCCCTGGCCAGGCGGACGCGCATCTGCTGGCCCGCGCCGAGGCGCGCGCCGCGGAGCTGGGCATCGAGCAAGGCGCAAGGGTCCTCGTCGACGCCGACCGCTACCCCGACCCGGTCGACTGGCTGCTGGCGCCGCTGACCCGGGCCGCGACTGTGGTCCTGTGCGCCAACCCGGACCCGACCCGCCTGGCCACCCGGCTGACCAGCGAAAAAGTCACCCACCCCCTCCCCTAACCCCACCCCTAATCCCGGCCCTCCCGCCCCCGCCCGCGTCGATCATGGAGTCATGGTGGGCGAATGGCGGCGAAATGCGCCTTTTATGGGGCACCACCACTCCATGATCGACGCCAGGGAGGGTGGGGGGCGGGGGGTTGGGGTTGGGGTTAGGGGCGGGGGCGGGACTGGGCCAGGGCGGCGAACGCGTTGAGCGAATCCGGGTTCACCAGCGCGCCCTTGGCCGCTGCCTGGTCGACCGGGGTGCCGGTGAGGATCTTCTTGACCGGCACCTCGAGCTTCTTCGCCGAGAGGGTGCGGGGCACGGCGCGTACCTGGTGGATCTCGTCGGGCACGTGCCGGGGTGAGAGCGCGGTGCGCAGCTCGCGGCAGATCTTCTTGCGCAGCCCGTCGTCAAGAGTCAGGCCGTCGGCCAGGACCACGAAGAGCAGCAGTTCACCCGCGCCGCCCTCGTCGTCCTCCAGGTGCACCACCACCGAGTCGACGACCTCGTCGAGGCCCTCGACCACCGAGTAGAACTCTGCGGTGCCGAGCCGGACCCCGCCACGGTTGAGGGTGGCGTCGGAGCGCCCGGTGATCACGCAGCCGCCCCGGGAGTTGATGGTGATCCAGTCACCGTGCCGCCAGACGCCCGGGTAGACGGAGAAGTACGCCTCGGCGTAACGGGTGCCGTCCGGGTCGTTCCAGAAGCCCACCGGCATGCTCGGCATCGGCTCGGTGATCACCAGCTCGCCCAGCTCGCCGAGCACCGGGGTGCCGTCTGCCGAGCGGGCCTCCACCTTGGCGCCCAACGCGCGGCAGGCGATCTCGCCGGCGTACACCGGCAGCAGCGGCACCCCGCCGACGAAGCCCGTGCACACGTCGGTGCCGCCCGAGAGCGACTGGAGCTGCACCTGGTCGCTGACGGTCTCGTACACCCATCCGAAGCCCTCGGCGGGCAGCGGCGCACCTGTGGAACCGACGCCGCGCAGCGCAGACAGGTCGGCGACCTCGCGGGGCACCACGCCGGCCTTGCGGCAGGCCAGCAGGAACGGGGCGGAGGTGCCGAAGTACGTGGTGCCGGTCTCGGCCGCCAGCCGCCACAGCGCGCCGAGGTCGGGCTCGGCCGGCCGGCCGGGCTCCGCCCGGACCCCCGGGTTTCCGTCGAAGAGCACGATGGCCGCGCCCACCGCCGGCCCGGAGACCAGGAAGTTCCACATCATCCAGCCGGTGGTGGTGAACCAGAAGAACCGGTCGGCCGGGCCGAGGTCGTGGTGCAGGGCGAGCATCTTCAGGTGTTCCAGCAGGATGCCGCCGTGGCCGTGCACGATCGGCTTCGGCAGGCCTGTGGTGCCCGAGGAGTAGAGCACGTACAGCGGATGGTCGAACGGCACCGGCGTGAACGTCGACGGCTCGTCGGTGGGCGCGGCCAGCTCCGCCCAGCCCAGCGCGCCCTCGGGCGCGCGGCCCGCCGGGTCGAGGTAGCCGATGCTCACCGTGTGGCGCAACGACGGCAGGGCCGCCCGGATCGCGGCGACCTCGGCGCGGCGGTCCACCGGCTTGTCGCCGTAGCGGTAGCCGTCCACGGCGACCAGCACTGTCGGTTCGATCTGCTGCCACCGGTCGGTGACGCTGCGGGTGCCGAACTCGGGCGCGCAGGACGAGAAGATGGCCCCCAGGCTGGCGGTGGCCAGCAGCAGGACGTACGTCTCGGGAATGTTGGGCGCGTACGCCGCCACCCGGTCCCCGGCGGTGACGCCGAGCCGGCGCAGACCGGCCGACACCCGGCGGACCTGCTCGCGCAACTCCCCGGCGGTGAGGGTGACCGGCTCCCGGGTCTGACCGTGCGCGATGACCACGGGGTCCTCGTCGGCGCGGCCCGGCATCCGCAGCACGTTCTCGGCGTAGTTGAGGGTGGCGCCCGGGAACCAGCGCGCCCCGGGCATCCCCCGCTCGGTCAGGGTGACGGTCGGCGGGGTGTGCGCGATCACCTCGAAGTGGTCCCAGATCGAGCGCCAGAACGCGTCCAGGTCGGTGACCGACCACCGCCACAGCGCGTCGTAGTCGGCGAAGTCCAGCCCGCGGTGCTCTCGCAGCCAGCGCAGGTAGTCGCCGATCCGGGACCGCTCCAGCACGTCCGCCGGCGGCGTCCACAGCACGTCACCCACTGCTCCACCCTCCCCTGGCCCCGCACGACACTGTGAATGGGCCGTGGCGCCATCTTGCCCTACCCCAAAGCGCCATTCTGCGCACCGGGTACGCCTGTCGACGCGTGCCCGGCCCACACTCCAGCCCACCCAGCCATGTGGTTCAGCCCGCCCGGTGCGCCTGGATGGCCCGCCGACGGGCCAGTCGGTGCGCACGGCGGATCTCCGCCTCCTTGAACCGACGCTCGTCCTCCGGCGTCTCCGGCAGCACCGGACGCACAGTGCGCGGCGCACCGCCGACGTCCACCCCGACGAAGACCAGGTACGCCGTGGCCACCCGTACCGGCGCGTCCTCGGCCGAGTCCCACCGCTCGGCGACCACCCGCACGCCCACCTCCATCGACGTCTGCCCGGTCCAGTTCACCTGGGCGTGCGCGTGCACCAGGTCACCGACCCGGACGGCCTCGGAGAAGACGATCTCGTCGATCGCCGCGGTTACCGCCGTGCCGCCGCTGTGCCGGGCGGCGGCGGCGCCCGCCACGTCGTCGACGAACTTCATCAGGACCCCGCCGTGGACGGTTCCGTAGAGGTTCACGTCCACCGCAGTCATGATCTTGCTGAGGGTGACGCGGGAGTACGACGTCGGCTTGCCGGTCGGAGCGGCGGAGAGGTGCTCGGTCATGCCGGAAACGGTACGGTGCGCGGATGCGACATCTCTGGAGCTTCCTCGCCGGGTTGGTGGTGGCACCCATCACGTGGGCGCTTGTCACACTCGGGCAGGACGGGTCGAGCCGGACGGTCGACCGCTGGGTGGAGATCGGCACCTTCAACACCGCCAACCTGATCGAACCGGCCGTGTACCTCGGCGTCGGCGGTGTCCTGCTCGGGCTTCTCGGCACACTGCGCTTCTCACCGGCCGGCCCGGTGGTGGCCGGGTTACTGCTTGTCACACCGTACGTCGGGATGTTCGTGGCGCCGTTCGAGGTGCGCGACGCGATCCCGCACGACTGGAAGGTGTTCGGTGACCCACTGCCGCTGCGGCTGCCGGTGGAGAACGGCACGCTCTTCCTGATCGGCCTGCTGCTGCTCATGGCGACGTTCAGCGGTCAACGCTGGCGGCAGTGGCCGCAGGCCGCGACCGCGCCGGCCGTGACACCGGCGTCGGCGGACGGCCCGCGCGGCGACGACTTCACCCTCACCGACTGGCCGTCCCCCGCGCCGGCGGAGCGCGACACCGCACCGCTCACTCTCGGTTACCCGGCCGAGCCGACACCTACCGATCCGTTGCCGCGCCGGGTGGGCGGCGAGTCGCCGTGGTCCGCCCCGCCGCGCGGCCAGTCCCGCCCCGAGGACACCACCGAAATCCGTTGATCGTCGGGCGGGCCGGGCAACCGGCCCGCCCGACCAGACCCACTGCGCGAGTCGCGCTGGTCACGGTGGCGGCTCAGGAACCGCCAACGAGGAGCAGCGCCCGCCCGTCCACGTTCGCCACCTGCCCGGCTCCGAGCCGGGACAGGGGCTGGTTCCAGTGCACATGGCCACAGACCGTCAGGGCCGGTGGGCGCCGTTCCAGCAGGCGCCGCACCGCAGCGTTCCCCAACTGTCCGGGCTCGTCGCCGGATGGCCCCTCGTGCAGGACGAGGACGTCCACGGGCGGCGTCCCGGTCAACTCGGCGATCGCGGCGAGGAATGCCCGCTCGCTCCGTCGCCCCGGCCGGTCCGGCCCGCCGGTCACCCCGCCGACCCCGCCGAACAGCACTCCGCCCGCGGTGAACCGGTCGCCGTCCAGCAGTCGGACCGCAGGCCCCATGCCGGCCACCTCGGCGGCGTCGATCTCGTCGTGGTTGCCCGCCACCCCGACGACAAAGGGGCACCCGGCGGCGGCGAAGGCGAGCCAGACGTCGGTGACGTCCCCGGAGACCCCCCGGCGGTCCGCGCCCGGCGCCGAGTAGAGGTCACCGGCCAGCAGCACACCGACCTCGGTCGGCGGCGGCAGCAGGCCCACCTCCGCCCACACCGTCAGATAGTCGGCCAGGGCCACCCCGAGCAGCACCGGGTCACCCCCGAAGGGCGGACTGGCGACCCCCTGGAGGTCGCCGGCCACCAGCACCGCACGACAGCCGGCGGGCAGCCGGTCGACGGTGATCCGGTCGACAGGCAGTTGGGCAGCCTCGATCCCCCCGCCCGCCCTGGCCTGGCGGTACGCCACCGAGGTGAGGCGTTCCGGCCGGCTGCTCAGTCCATACACGTCGTACACGCCTGCCATGATGGCCTCCTCCCACTGTGCCGCGTCGGCCAGAACCACACTCGAATGCAGTGCGCCGGCGCATCTCGGAGCGGTGGCGGCAGTGGCCGCGCCCGGGGCCACCGAGCTGGCCACGGCACCGGCGTCCGGGCCGGGCAACCGGCCCGCCCGCCACTTTTCTAGTGCAGGGCGACCGCCAGGTCCGGGTCTACCGCGAGGCCGGCGCGGGGCACGACGAGGAGCATGACGATCAGCGCGGCGGCCATGCCACCCGCGATGACGATCGCCATCGGTACGCTCCCGGTGCCGAACAGGCCCGCCAGTGGTGCCGAGAGCGCGCCGACCCCGAACTGCACTGCGCCGAGCAGCGCCGCGGCGGTGCCAGCGGCCGCACTGTGCCGGCTCATGGCCAGCGCCGGAGCGTTCGGCAGGGCCAGGCCCGCCGCGGCCAGGACCAGCCACAGTGACGCGAGCAGGGTGCCCAGGCCACCGAAGCTGGTCGCCGCGAACATGACAAGCAGCAGCCCGGCCGCCGTTCCCGCGATGAGCGCGCTGACCAGGATCTGCTGCGGGGTGTAGCGGCGCAACAGCCGGACGTTGAACTGGGTGGCCCCGATCAGGCCGACGGCACCGGCCCCGAAGGCCAGACCGAACTGCTGCTCGTCGAGGCCGTACTCCCGTTGCAGCACGAACGACGACCCCGCGACGTACGCGAACAGGGCCGCCATCGCCAGCCCGGCAACCAGCACCAGCCCGACGAACGCCCGGTCGTTGAGCAGCCCCCGGTAGTCGCGCACTGTGGCACCGACCCCGCCGTGCCGCCGACGCGCGACCGGGAGGGTCTCCGGGAGCCGGAGCGCGGCCACGACGATCAGCAACGCGCCCAACACCGCAAGCGCCGCGAAGACGCCCCGCCAGTCGGTCCAGCTCAGCAGGGCGCTGCCCAGGGTGGGCGCGAGAATGGGCGCCAGGCCCATGACGAGCATCAACCGAGAGAAGATCCGGGCGAACGAGGCGCCACTGAACAGGTCGCGCACGACGGCGGTGGCGACCACTGTGGCGGCCGCGACACCCAGCCCCTGGAGGACCCGCAGCACACCGAGCACTTCGATGTTCGGCGCGAAGACGCACAGCACGGATGCCACGATGTGCGCGGCCAGCCCGGCCAGCAGCGGCACCCGCCGTCCGACCACATCGGAGAGCGGGCCGATGAGCAACTGGCCCAGCGCGAGGCCGACGAGGGTGCCGGTCAGTGTCAACTGCACCGCGGTTTCGGTGGTCTGCATCCCTGCCGTGATGGCGGGCAGCGCCGGCAGGTACATGTCGATGGTCAACGGCCCGATGGCGATCAGCGCACCCAGCACGAGGACGAGTTGCACCCGCTGACGGTTGGTCATCAGGTCACCGGGCAGCACCTCCCCGGACGGGCCCGGGCCTGCCGTGCGGGTGCCCGGTCCGGTCTGGTCCACCAACTGCTTCATCATCTCGATCTCTCTGCGGAAGCTCGTGCGTCGTCACGGGGTCGGCGGGGCGTGCCCGGTGCCCGACGTGGGGCAACCAGAGCGTGACGAGGCAGGGGTCGTGGTGAGGGCTGGTCGGGGCGATCACCCGATGGTGATCCTGTCGCTCGCCAACACCCGGAACCCGTAAGTCGTTCCCGCTGTGGGAGGCGTCACGCCGCGCCGGCTCGCTCCGGACGTGGCGGGCGGCCGGCAGCCCGCCCGCCCACGCCCGACGGGCGTACGGCAATGCCGGTGTGCGGGGTGAGCCCCGCCCACGTCTGCTGGGACGAGCACCTGTGACCGGGTCAGCCGGCCCGCTGGTTCTCCAACTCGAGGACGGCGTGCAGGTGACTGCGGCCGGGCACACCGAGCTTGCGGTACGCCTGGGTGAGGTGCTGCTCGACAGTGCTTATCGTCACGAAGAGCTCGTTGGCGATGAGCCGGTTGGTGCGACCGAGTGCCGCGAGCCGCACGACCCGACGCTCGGCGTCGCTGAGCCGCCCGATCGGGTACAGCATGTCGCAGTCCGGGTGCGACTCCGCGGTGCGTTGCTGCGGGATGAGGCCGGCCAGGTTCTCGCCGCCGGGCGCCGCCGGCCCTCGGGCGTCGCCCAGGTCCAGTGCGGCGGCCAGTTCATGGGCCGCCTGGAAGTCGGAGAGCGCCTCCTGCCGGCGCCCGGTGGCCAGGCAGAACCGGCCGCGGGCGGAAAGGTAGCGCCAGCCGAGGGTCGACCGGAGCATCGCCGTCGGCACCGGGATGCCGACGAACTCGGCGGCGTCCTCGGGCCAGCGCGACTCGAGCGCGACGTTGATGAGCGTGGTGAGCGGTGCCCCGATCGCCACGCCCCAGGCGCGCGGTGGCATCAGCACGAGCGCGTTCTGCGCGTGCAGCCGCGCCTCGGCCGGAGCGCCCATCCGGAACGCGACCTCGGCCCGGATCGCGGCGGCCACCGCCCGCCAGGTTGGTGCCTGGATGAGCCAGTCTCCCTTCTCGATCACCTCGTGCACGGCGTCGAGCGGGCCGCTGGAGATGAACAACGCGCCGAGCGCGCCCAGCGTCCGGCCCATCAGGTGGTTGTCGAGGCGTTGGGCGAGCAGGAATTCGCGCAGGCCCGAGATCGTCTCCTCGCCGGCGGGCGAGGAGACCGGGACCGGGTCGATCGTTCCCGAGCCCAGCCGCGCGGCCAGGCTGGGGAAGACGCGCTGAACCGAGCCGGAGAGGTTCTGCAGCGCACGGGCCAGTTGCTCGTCGGAGTTGTCGGCGAGCTGCAGCCCCTCCATCAGGGTGATCGTGTCGTCGGTGCGGCCCTGCCAGAGCAGATGGTCGGCGACCTTGACGCCCTCGCGCCAGCCCAACTGCCCGGCACGGGCGGCGGCCAGCACCTCGTCGAGGTGGCGGGCGGCGACCGCCGGGTTGATCCACCACTCGGTGGACATCAGCGCGAACTGGGTGGTGGCCCGTTGGCCGACGTCGTCGCAGCGGTCGAACGCGAGGTGCAGGTAGTTCTGTGCGAGTTCGAGATCCTCGTCGGCCAGCGCCTGCTCGGCTGCCTCGTGCATGAGTGGGATGGCCCAGGAGTCGTACATCTGGTCGGCCGAGGCGAGGTGGGGTGCGACGACGGCGGCAGCCGCGGAGTGCTGGTGCAGCAGGGTGGCTGCCCTGCTGTGCAGCTCGCAGCGAACCTCCCGGCTCAGGCTGCTGAGCACCGCGGTGCGCGCCTGCGGGTGGCGGAACCGGAGCCGGTGCACGACGCCGGCGTTCTCCAGTGTGCCGAGGGCCCGGCCGACGACGTCGTTGGGGCAGCCGAGCAGTCGGGGCAGGATCGCCTCGCTGTCGGGATTGTCGAGCAGCGCGACCGCGTGGGCCACCTGGATGGTTTCGGCGTCGAGGCGACACAGGCAGCCGAGCACCGCCCGGGCGAACTCGTCGGCGGCGTACAACTCGTACGGCCGGGAGGGGCCGGAACGGCAGTCCTCGATGAGGGCGTTGACCAGCAGCGGGTTGCCTCCGGTAGCGGCCCGCACCGCGCAGGCGAGGCTGGGCGCGACCGGGCCGTCGAGCCGCTCGGCCAACAGTTCGCCCACCTCCAGCAGGGAGAGCATCTGAATGACGATCCGCTCGCCACTGCCGCGAAGCACGTCGGCATGGATGAGCGGGTGCAGGGGCTGCAGGCCGCGACAGTTGGTCATCACCAGCAGGATCTGGGCGGCGGTGAGCCGGCGTGTGAGGTAGGCCAGGCAGCGCAGCGAGGCGAAGTCCGCATGGTGGACATCGTCGATGAGGATGACGACCGGCTTGCTCTCGGCGGTCCGGAACAGGACGCGGCCGACGCCTTCGATGGCGGCGCCCACCCGGGCGTCGGAGACGAGCCGGTCGTCCGGCCCGTCGGGCCGGGCAGCGCCGGCCAGACCGGCCTCATCAAGCAGACGCGCGAACTCGGCCCGCCGCCGTGGCACCCGCAGAACGTCCGCGAGCTGGCGGAACACTCCCAGTGGCACACCCCCCTGGGCCCGGGAGGCGACCGCTCGCAGCACTGTCGCGCCACGGTCGCGGGCATGCGCAGCGAGAGCGTCGAGGAGTGCCGTCTTACCGCTGCCGACGTCCCCCTCGACGACGACCGCCGCTCCGGCCTCCCTGGTGCCGTCATACACCGCGATCAGCTTTTCCAGACACGCAACATTGACTTTCACATCACTCAACTGTTCGCCCCCGTACGGACTGATGTGGGTCTTCTGTTATACGAGTTTATGGAGTTGTGTCTCCATTCAATTCAAGCAATGCTGATAGTCGCGACGTAATTACTCTCCGCATTAACGGCACCACCATACCACGGGGGCAGATCCAAGACAAGCCGCTTGCCACAGCTGCGCGAACGAGTGAAATGCCTGGTGAGGAAAGGCCAACTAACGTACTAAATTCGCCCCAATCAATTCCGAAATTTGTGGTTAGTTCCCGCTACGGGCCGGGCCGGGGACGGATATCAGACAAGTTTTCTTCCAGAATGTGGAAGTCCCTGCGGTACCAGACCAGCGGCTTCCCAGGACCGGACATACGCACCTCGGTCGGCGTACCGACCAGCAGGTCGTGGTCACCCACCGGCACCAGATGGGTGGGCCGGCAGCGCAGCAGAAGGTGGGCGTCGGCCAGGCACGGCAGCATCGAGCCGGGCCAGCGGACGAAGCCGCCCTCGGCGAACCGGTCCAGGCCCCGGGCGGCGAAACGGGTGGCCACCGCCCGGTGCCGATCGGAGAGCACGTTGACGACGAACTCCGGCGCCACCGCGAGGGCGCGGTAGCAACTGGAGGCGTGCGCGACACCGACCGTGATCAATGGGGGATCGAGAGAGACGGACGTCACAGAACTGGCGGTGAAGCCCCAGCGGCGGCCGGTGTGGTCGCTGAAGGTAACGACCGTGATCGGGGCGGCCAGCAGGGCCATCGCGTCGCGGAACGTCTGGCCGTCCACAGACGGTGCGACCAACTGCTCCGCGACGCCCTCGGCTGACATGAGTGCTCCCTTCAGCTGACCGGCGCGGCCTTGGCGGCCTCGCGCCCCTGGGCGGAAAAGTCGTCCCGGTTGGTGGCCAACCACTGCTGGGAGGCCTGCAGACCGCTCAGCGCACCGGTGAAGTGCGGCGCCACGTAGCGGGCGAACAGGTCGAAGCTGTGCAGCACCTGCTCCCGTGACGCCCAGTCGTGGGTGTTGATCAACAGCGTGCCGAAGCCACCGGTCTCCGCGTAGAGATGGTGGATGCCCTCGATGACGTCGTCGACCGAGCCGATGATGACGGTCTTCTGATCCTGACACTCGTCGACCTCGCAGCCCATGGTGAGCACGGCCGGAGCGCCGATCGTCTCCCGCACGTACTCCTGGTACCAGCGGGTCATGCCCGGACGAACCTGGTTCAGCGCCTCCTCCCGGGTCTCCGCGACGTGCACGCAGATGGCAACCCGCCAGTTGGCGCGGTCCACTGTCTTGTTGTACTTGGTCGCCTCGTCCTCGGTGGCCAGCCAGAGGCCGTCGAGCGGGGCGTCCGGCACCCCGGGGCGGCCGGCGAAGGTGAGCGCGCCGACGCCGTAGCGACCGGCCAGCCGCATCCCCCGCTCTGAACCCGGGCTGGCCACGGCGATGTCCAGAGCCGGCCGGCGGTACGGGCGGAGCTGGATGGCCGCGTCGCGCAGCTCGAACCAGTCGGTCTTGCAGTTGACCGGCTCGGTGCCCTCGAGCAGTTGGACGACGGCCTGCAACGACTCGGCCATCATCCGCCGCTGGTCCCCCGCGGCGATGCCCATCATGTACGCGTCGGCCGGGTTGATGCCGGCGCCCACCCCGAGCATCGCCCGACCCCGGCTCAGGTGGTCCAGCAGCATGATCCGCTCGGCCACCATCAGCGGGTGGTGGTAGGGCAGGCTCACCACGCCGGTGCCGAGCTTGATCTGGCGGGTCCGGGCCGCCGCGTTGGCCAGGAAGAGCTCGGGCGACGAGATCGGCGACCAGCCCCCGGAGTGGTGCTCGCCCACCCAGATCTCTTCGTAGCCCAGGGTGTCGAGCCACTCCACGAGTTCCATGTCGCGGCTCAGTGCGCCGGTCGGGTCCTCACCGAGCCGGTGGAAGGGTGCCATGAACGCGCCGAACTTGAGTTGCATGAGAGTTCCTCTCGTTGTGGCGGTTGACGGACTGGTCAACCGCGCGTCAGGGCCGGGCACAGGTGGGTAGCGAGAACCTCAAGGTGAGGTGTCTGCATCACGGAGTAGTGGTCGCCCGGGAGATCCGTGAGCGTGGAACCGGGCGAACAGAGGTCGAGCCACCGGCCGGCGGTCTCGACCGTCGCGCCGCCGGCCGCCCGCAGGAACAACACCGGGCCGTCGTACGGACGGGGTGAGTGCTCGATCAGCGCCCGCGAGTTGCGCCGGAACCGATCGGCGATCTGGCCGAGCGCGTCGCGGTCGACGTCGTCCTCCAGCACGCCCGCCGCCCGTCCGGCGGTGAGCAGCGTGCCCAGCGGGTCGGCGGTTTCGAAGAGGTCGGCGTCGGGCGTCCAGTCGGTGCCGGCGAGCCCGGCCAGATCGCGGGCGAGCCAGGCGTACAGGTCGGCCTCGGCCACCGTCTCGGCGGCGGGACCGGGCGGCTCGATCAGGTCGATGACCGCGACCAGGCCGACCGTACGTCCGGCCTCCCGCAGCAGGGCCGCCACCTCGAGCGCGAGCACGCCGCCCATCGACCACCCTCCGATATGGACGGGACCCTCGGGAACCGCCTGCCGGACCACGTCGGCGTAGTGCGCGGCAAGCGCGGGCACCGACGACAGCGGTGACGGCACATCCGGGACCTGCAGCCCGAACAACGGCTGGTCGTCCGGGAGCAGCCGGGCCAGGTCGGCGTAGCAGAGCACGTCGCCGCCCACCGGGTGGATCAGGAACAGGGGTGTACGCGCCCCGCCCTGCCGGATCGGCACCAACGCGATCCGCTCCGCGTCCCCCTCCGTCTCGCGCAGCACCCGGGCCAGGTCACGGATCGTCGGGTGCGCGAACAGGGCCGAAAGCGGCAACCGCCGGCCGAGTCGGCTGCGCACCTGCGCCATCATCCGGACCGCGAGCAGCGAGTTGCCGCCCAGGTCGAAGAAGCCGGCCAGGACGCTGATCTCGGGCACGTCGAAGAACCCGCGCCAGATCTCCGCCAGGCACGCCTCCAGGTCGTCGGCCGGCGCCACGACCTGGCCGTCGACCCCGGCCTCGTCCGGTGCCGGCAACGCCGACCGGTCGACCTTGCCGTTGGCGCTCAACGGCAGGTCGTCCAGGACGAGGATGCGTGGCGGCACCATGTACCCGGGCAGGCTCTCCCGCAGCACCGCTTGCAGATGCTCCTCGTCGAGCCCGGCACCGGCTGGCACCACGTACCCGATCAGTCGCTTGTTCTCCCGCTCGCCGGCGGCGGTGACCGCCGCCGCGGCGACCTCCGGCAGCCGCAGCAACGCCGCCTCGATCTCGCCGAGCTCGATCCGGTAGCCCTGCACCTTTACCTGGAAGTCCTCCCGGCCGAGGAATTCGATGTCGCCGCTCGGCAGGTAGCGGCCCAGGTCACCGGTGCGGTACAGCCGCTCGCCGGTGGCCGGGTGCCGGCGGAAGCTCGCCCGGGTCTTCGACTCGTCGTTCAGGTAGCCGCGGGCCAGGCCGGCGCCGGCGATGTAGAGCTGCCCGGCGACAAGTGTCGGGCACGGCTGCATCGCCTCGTTCAGCACGTGGAAGCGCTGGTTGCGCATCGGCTTGCCGTACGGGACCGACGTCCAGGACGGGTCGACCTCGCCGATCGGATAGAGGATCGACCAGATCGCCGCCTCGGTCGCCCCTCCGAGGCTCCACACCTGCGCCTCGGGCAGCAGCTCGCGGATCCGCTCCGGCAGGGTCACCGGGATCCAGTCACCACTCATCATCACCACCCGCAGCGGCCAGTCGGCCCCGCTGCCGGCGGCGAACTCGGTGAACATCTGCATGAGGGTGGGCACGCTGTTCCAGATGGTCACCCGGTGCGTGGTCACCAACTCGGCCCACCGCGCCGGCTCCCGGTGCGCCGACGGCTCCGGCAGCACTATCGCGCCACCGACCGCCAGCAGGCCGAAGATGTCGTAGACGGAGAGGTCGAAGTTGAGCGCGGACAACGCGAGAACCCGGTCGTCGCCGGTCACCGCATACCGCTCGTTGATGTCCGCGATGGTGTTCAGCGCGGCGGCGTGCTCGATCATCACGCCCTTGGGCAGGCCGGTCGAGCCCGAGGTGAAGATGACGTAGGCGAGATCGTCGGGAGCGGTCGCCGGCGACGGTGCCTCGGCCGGGAAGTCGGCCACCCGGGCACCGTCCACCGCCAACACCGTGACCCCGTCCGGCCACCGCGCCTCGGCCTCGACCCAGGACTGGGTCAGCACGCAGTCGATGCCGGCCGACTCGATGAGCAGCCGCAGCCGCTCCGCCGGGACACCCGCGTCGATCGGCACGTAGGCGGCCCCCGCCTGCAACGTGCCGAGCACCGCCGCGACCTGTTCCCAGCCCTTCTCCATGACGACGCCGACCAGGCGACCCGCGCCGGCGCCCTGCGCACGCAGCCAGTTCGCCAGACGGTTCGCCAGCTCACCCAGCTCGCCGTAGGTGAACTCACGTCCGGCGGTGATGACCGCGGTGCGTCCGGGCGCGGTGCGCACCTGCTCGAGGAAACCGTCCTGGAGGAGACCGACCGGCCGCGGTCCGGCGGTGTCGTTCGCCAGCCGCTGCACCTCCAGGTCCGTCTCCGGCGTCAGCACGGCCGCCGGGCGACGCCAGGCGACGTCGTCCGCAGCCAGCTCGCGCACCAGTCCGAGGTACGCGGCGAACATCGCGTCGATCAGGCCGGGTGGGAAGAGCGCGTCGACCGAGTCCCAGTTGAGGACCACACCGCCGGCTTCCTCGATGACCTGGTGGTCGAGCCAGACCTGTGGGGTACGCACCGACGTCCAGCGCTCGACGCCGTCCTCGCCCATCTGCATGATCGGGTGGGTGAGGCCGGTGGCCGCCCCCGGATTCTCCCGCGCACCGAAGTTGACGGTGCTGGCGAAGACGACAGGGAAGGTCACCGGGTGTGCGCCACCACGGGCGCGGTGGAGTTCCCGCAGGACCCGGACGCCGCTCACGTGGCTGTGCTCGAGGTCGCTCCAGAGCTGCTTCTGCAACCTGTCGACCCGCGCCTCGAAACTGTCGGTCGCTGTCGCGTCGACTTCGAGCAGCGTCGTCGAGGTGAAGTTGCCGACCACCTTGGACACGTCCGGGTGCAACGGAACCCGGTTGAAGAAGAGCACGTTGAGGGTGAACCGGCTGGACTTGCTCCACCCGGCGAGGACCTGGGCGTACGCGTTGCACAGGGCGGCGGAGGGGGTGACGCCCGCCGCTGCGGCGTACTCCTTGAAACGCGCCCATTCCGCGGCGGTGAGGCCACCGGAGCGGTGGGTGAACTCGGGCCGTTCGATGGCGTCGGGTGCGACGGCGAGCGGCAGCTCCGGAGCCGGTGGCAGGGTCGGCACCCGGTCCAGCCAGTAGTCGAGCGAGTCACGGAACTGCGGGCCGTCCTCCAGGGCCCGTGCCGCCAGGACGTAGTCGCGGAATCGCACGCCGATCGGCGGCAGCGCCTCGACCCCGTCCCGGTACGCGGTCGCCCACTCGGAGAACACCACCGAGGTGCTCCAGGCGTCCGCGATCAGTGCGTCCATCCCCAGGTGCAGGCGGATCCGGTCGGGGGCGAGCACTGTCGCCCGGATGTCGAACATGGGCCAGGTCCCGGCGTCGAGCACCTGGTACTTCATCGCGTCGTGCACCTCGGCCAGGTGGGCCGTGCGCGTCCGCTCGTCGGCGCCGGCCAGGTCGGTGATCGCGATCCGGTAGGTCGGGACATCGGCCAGCACCCGCTGCCAGCCCTCCGGCGTGACGACCGCGCGGAGCATGTCGTGCCGCGCGATCATCGCGTTCCAGGCGTCCTCGATCCGGGCCAGGTCGGTGCCGGTCAGGTCGACCTCCAGGTAGAAGTACGTGGAGATCCGCCCCAGCGCGAAGGCGTCGGAGCGACCGACCAGGTACGCCTGTTGCAGGTCGGTGAGCGGAAACGCGTCGTACCGGGCCTCGTCGTCGGCGACCAGCGCGGGCAGTTGGGCCGACGGCGCGGGCTGGTCCGTGGTCGTGACCGGCTCGCCGAGCATGGGCAGCACGAGGTCGCCCAGCTTGGCGATGCTGCTGCCGTCGAGGAACGCGACGAGCGGAAGGGCGAGGCCCAGCTCCGCCGAGAGCGACTCCTTGACCTCCAGCGCCATCAGCGAGTCGAGGCCCAGCTGGGACAGCGGCTCGTGGACGTCGAGATCGTCGGGGACGGCGCGCAGGGCACCGGCCACGGACCGGCGCAGGATCGACAGCAGCACGGCCGGCCGGTCCGCCGGGGCGGCGGTCGCGAACTCGGCGGCGCCGGTGCGGGCCGGCACGGGAGCCGCGCGGTGCGGCTCGGCCGCCGGACGATGAGCCCCCTCGCGCAGCATGGCACCACGCCCGGCTCGCTTGGCCAGTACGCCGCTCGCGTCGACAACTATCCGCCCGGCCGCGTCCTCCAGTCGGACCCGGGCCACCAGTGTCGACTCGGGGTCCGTCTCCGGCAGCAGGGTGGCGCGACAGTAGAGCGGCCCGGCGGCCCCGCCGTGGAATTCGAACCGGTCGATGCCGACCAGGGCGTACGCCGCGTCGGCCGGCGCCTCCGCCGGCAGGCAGGCGAACAGCACCTGGAACATGGCGTCGACCAGACCCGGGTGCAGCAGGTAGGCATCCGCCTCGCCGTCCCGGGGGGCGCGCATCTGGGCGATGGCCTCGGATCCGCCGTGCCAGATCCGCTCGATCCAGCGGGCGGACGGGCCGAGGTAGAGCTTGCGTCGCCACAGCCGCTGGTAGAAGTCGTCGCCGGACAGTTCGCCGCCGAGCCCCGACCGTACGTCCTCCCGGTACGCCTCGCCGTCGGCCGGGCTCGCCAGGGTCTCGTCGGCACGGACCCGCCCCTGCGCGTGCAGCACCCACGACGAGCCGTCAGCGGCGTAGTAGCGGTACCCGCCGTCGCGCTCCAGCAGCAGTTGGGTGGCGGTCGGGGTGTCGTGATCGAGGACGAGGCCCTGCAGGACGAGCGTTCCCTCCGCGACAAGCGCCCCGGCACCCCCGCCGGTCTGCCGGACGGCGGCGAAGGCGCTCTCCAGGTAGACGCCGATGTTGACCACCGGGAGGCCGTCCATCACGCAGTCGCCGAGGCAGCTGTGGTCGGCGATGGCGAGCCGCCCGGCGAACTGGGCGACGTCCAGCGGCGACGGCACGCGCGGCCCCAGCAGCCCGGTGCCGGGCTGACCGCTGCCCAGCGGTGGAGTCCCGGCGGGTGTCGCACTGCGCGAGAACCAGTAGCGGGTCCGCTGGAACGGATAGGTCGGCAGGGTGACCTTGCGGCGCCCCCGCCCGGCGTCGAAGGACGCCCAGTCGATGTCGCAACCCGCGACGAAGAGGCCGGCCAGGCTCTCGGTAAGCACCGCCCAGTCGTCGTGGCGCGGACGCAGTGACGGCAGCAGCCGGACCTGTCGATCCATCGTCATCCGGCGGGTGAGCCCGAGCAGCGTCGGTGCCGGGCCGATCTCGACGAAGGTGTCGTAGCCGTCGTCGAGCAGTGCGGTGATCCCCGCGGCGAACTCCACCGGGCGACGGATGTGGTCACGCCAGTAGGCCGCGTCGATCTGCTCCACCGGCCGACCGGTCACGTTGGAGACCAGTGTCAACCGGGGGTGGGCGTACCCGACAGTGGCCGCCTCCTCCTCGAACCGGTCGAGGACCGGGTCCATCAGCGGCGAGTGGAAGGCCCGACCGGTGTTCAGCGGCCGGGTCCGTACGCCCTGCTCGGCGAGCGCGGTGAGCAGCTCAGCAAGCGCCGGCCCACTGCCGGAGACCACGAAGTTCTCCGGACCGTTCACCGCTGCCACGCAGAGTCGGTCGGCGTACGGCGCGAGGGCGGCGTCGACGACCTCGCGCGCGGCGAAGACCGCGGCCATCGCGCCGGGCTCGGTCAGCTCCGCCATGAAGGCACCCCGACGCACCGCCAGCCGCAGGCCGTCGGCAAGCGGCAGAACCCCTGCCACACAGGCCGCTACCAGCTCACCCAGGCTGTGCCCGAGCACCGCCGAGGGACGTACACCCCAGGACGTCCAGAGCTGGGCGAGGCCGTACTCGACGGCGAACAGCAGCGGCTGGGCGTACTCGGTCTGGTGCACCAACTCCTCGTCGGCAAGCAGTTCGTCGAGCGGCCGGCCGAGCAGCGGACGCAGAATCTCGTCGCACTCGTCGAGGCTGGCCCGGAAGACCGGCTCGGTGCGGGACAGCTCAGCGGCCATCGCCGCGTACTGGGAGCCCTGGCCGGTGAAGAGGAACGCGACACGTGGGCGGGTGCCGGACGGGACGTGCCCGTCGACGCGGCGGGGGTCGCGCAGCCGCCGGCTGATCTCGCCCGGCGTGCTGCCGCTGACCGCGGCCCGGTACGGCAGCCGGGCACGTCCGTTCGCCGCCGTGTGGCAGAGGTCGGCCAGTTCCTGCGGTGCGGCGTCGGCCAGCCGGGCGGTGTACGCCTCGGTCAGCTCGGCCAGGGCCGCCGGCGTCTTGGCCGAGAGCACGAGCACGTGCGAGCCGCGGTCCGGCCCGGCCGGCTCGACTGTCACCGGTGGCGCCTCCTCGATGACGACGTGCGCGTTGGTGCCGCTGGCGCCGAAGGAACTGACACCGCCGACCCGGGGACGCGGCCCGGCCGGCCACGCGGTCACCTCGGTCGGGATGGTCACGCCCAGCTCGTCGAGGTCGATCTCCGGGTTGACCTCGGACAGGTTCAGGTGCGGCGGGATCTCGGCGTGGCGCAGCGCGAGCACCACCTTCATCAGGCCGGCGATGCCCGCGGCCGGCTCCAGGTGACCGATGTTGGTCTTGAGGGAGCCGACCTGCAGCGGACCGGCCGCGCCCCGATCGCCGAGCACTGCGGAGAGCGCGCGCAGCTCGATCGGGTCGCCGAGCGGAGTGCCGGTGCCGTGCGCCTCGACATAGCCGATCTGGCTCGGCTCGACACCGGCCGACCGCACGGCCCGCCGGATGACGTCCTGCTGCGCCTTCGGGTTGGGCACCGTCGGGCCGCTGCTACGGCCGTCCTGGTTGACCGCTGAGCCACGGATCACAGCCTTGATCGGGTCGCCGGCGGCGAGCGCGTCGCTCAGCCGCTTCAGCACGATGACGCCGCAGCCCTCGCCGCGCGCGTACCCGTTGGCCTTCTTGTCGAAGGTCTTGCACACCCCGTCCGGCGCGAGCGCGCCGGTCTTGCTGAGCACCACGAAAACCTCTGGTGACAGCAGCACGTTGACGCCGCCGGCCAGCGCCATCGAGCACTCCCCCGACCGCAGCGCCTGCACGGCCAGGTGCACGCCGACGAGCGAGGAGGAGCACGAGGTGTCGACCGACAGGCTCGGCCCGTTCAACCCGAGCCAGTACGAGATCCGCCCGGCCGCGAACGTCGAGGCGTTGCTCGTCGCGTAGTGCGCCTCCAGCTCGGCCGGCGCGACCTGCTGCATCTCGACCTGACAGTAGTCGTAGTTGGTGATGCCCAGGTAGACGCCGGTCTCCGTGCCGGCGAGCCGGTCCGGAGCCTGGCCGGCGTCCTCGAAAGCGGACCAGCTGACCTCCAGGAGCAGGCGCTGCTGCGGGTCGAGCCACGGCGCCTCGCGCGGGGAGACCCCGAAGAACGCGGCGTCGAAGGACGCGACGTCGTCCAGGAAGGCGCCGCGCCGGGTGTAGCTGGTCCCCGGGCGCCGACCGGTCGGGTCGTGGAAGGCGTCGACGTCCCACCGGTCGTCCGGCACGTCTCTGACGCCGTCGCCGCCGCTGCGCAGGAACTGCCAGAACTGCTCCGGATCGCGCACGTCGGACGGCATCCGGCAGGCCATCCCGATGATGGCGATCGGCTCGGTGGCGGCCTGCCGGGCGGACTCCAGCTCGGCCCGCAGTCGGCGGATCTCCCGTACCGAGCGGCCCAGAACCTGGTGCCGTTCGTCGGTCACATCGGTCATCACTCGCTCCCTCTGGCCTGCTGCGCGGTGCGGATCTCGTCACCGAGGAGCTCGATGAGCTCACGCTCGGTCATCTCGTCGATGGCCTGCTCGCTGGCGTCGTCCGGCGGCGACACGTGCACGGGGGCGCCGACGGTCGGTTCGCCGAGCAGGCCGGTGAGGTGGTCGGTGAGGGCATCGACTGTGGGGTGCTCGAACATCACCGGGGTCCCGAGGCGCAGCCGGAAGCGCGCCTCCAACTGCCGTCGCACCTTGATCGCCATCAGCGAGTCCATGCCGAGCTGGAAGAACCCGGCCTCGCCGTCGATGCGCCCCGGGTCGAACGCCAGGACCTCGGCGACCGCCTCGACCACCGCCCGCCGGACGACCTCGTGGCGCTCGAACGGATCGGTGGGCAGGTCCGCCGCCGGCTGGTGGTCCGGCTCCGGCTTCGACGGCCCCGCTTCGACAACGGCGGCGCCGTCCTCGACGGGACCGGTGAAGAACATCGCTGTCACGTCGCGCAGTGGGAACCGTTCACGCTGCCAGGCGTACGCCGGCAGCGGCACCGACCGCGCGTCGGGTGCGACAGGCAGCGCGATCGACGAACCCCGGGCGAACATCGTGGCCAGGCCGAGCGGCACGGACTCCGCCTCGGGCACCTCGCGGTGCATCGAGGCGATGCCGGACCCCACCCGCCCGGCCTCCTCGAATGCCTGCTCGACAGCGTTCAGCAGCATCGGGTGCGGGCTGATCTCGACGACCGTGTCGTGCCCGGCGGCGACCAGACCGTTCAGGGCGTCCCAGAAGAGCACCGGCTCGCGCAGGTTGCGGTACCAGTAGTCGACGTCGAGGTCGGTGCCGTCGCCGACCTTGCCGGTGACAGTGGAGTAGATCGGGATCCGGGCCGCCCGGGGCCGCACCCCGGCGAGCCGCTCCAGGAATTCGGCACGCAGCGGCTCGACCCGGGGGCCGTGACCGGCGACCGAGTTGGGCATCGCCCGGCAGAAGACGTTGCGGGCGCGCAGCTCGTCGGCGATCTGCTCGAGCACCGGCGTCTCGCCGGACAGCACCGTCGAGCGCGGACTGTTGCTGACGGCCACGCCGACCCGGTCGCGGCGCCCGTCCAGCAGTGCGTCCGCCTCGTCGATCGACAGGCCGACGACAAGCAGCGAACCAGCCCCGCGCAGCCGGTCGAGCAGTTCGGCCCGGACGCAGATGATCCGGGCCGCGTCGGTGAGCGACAGGGCACCGGCGACGTACGCCGCGGTGATCTCCCCGGTGCTGTGTCCGAGCATCACCCCCGGTTCGACGCCGTGGGCCCTCCACCGCGCGGCCAGGGCGACGCCGAGGGCGAACAACGCCGGCTGGATCACTGTGACGTCGTCGGGCAGCTCCCGGAGGTCGGGGCGGTGGACCTCGGCGAGCACCGACCTGCCGAGCATCGACGCGAGCACCTCGTCGCACTCGGTGGCGGCGGCCCGGAAGTCCGGGCAGTCGCGCATCAGGTCGCGACCCATGCCGGGCCGCTGCGTGCCGTGACCGGCGAACGCGAACACCGGTCCGAGTGGAGCCTGGGCACTGGCCCGGCCGGTCACCACACCCGGGGCCTGCCCGGCGTCGAGCCACTCCGTCAGCCGGTCGGCGGCCTGCTCACGGCTCCCCGCCACCACCGCGAGCCGGTGCGGGTGCCGGGTCCGCCGGGTGGCCGCGGTGTACGCCACGTCACCGAACCGCCGGTCATCCGTCCACGGCGCGGTCAGCGCGTCCCGGTAGGCGGTGGTGAGCGCGGTGAGCGCCTCGGGGGTGTGCGCGGAGATCGGCAGCACCATCGGCCGTTCCTCGGGTGCCCGCGCCGGCCGGGACTCGGCGGGCGGCACCGGCCCGAGGATGACGTGGGCGTTGGTGCCACCCGCGCCGAACGCGCTGACCGCGGCGTACCTGTGGTCGTCGGCGACCTCCCAAGGCTGCGGCTCGGTCGGGATGAAGAACCGACTGCCGTTCAGGTCGATGTGGGGATTGAGGACCTGCAGGTGCAGGTTCGGCGCGACTGCCCGGCCGTGGATGCTCAGCACCGCCTTGAGCACACCGGCCAGGCCGGCCCCGGCCTCCACGTGGCCGATGTTCGACTTGATCGAGCCCAGTGCGCACGGCGGCCCGTCCCGGTCGCCGTACACCTCGCGCAGCGCCTCGGTCTCGATCGGGTCGCCGAGCGCCGTGCCGGTGCCGTGCGCCTCGATCAACGTCACCCGGGCCGGGTCGAGCCGGGCGTTACGCAACGCCTGCGTGATGACCTCACGCTGACTCTTACCGTTCGGCGCGGTGATCCCGTTGGTGAGGCCGTCCTGGTTGACAGCGCTGCCCCGCAGCACCGCCCAGATCCGGTCGCCCGCCGCGAGCGCGTCGGACACCCGCTTGACCACCAGGACTGTCACGCCCTCGCTGCGCACGTACCCGTCGGCGCGGGAGTCGAAGGTCTTGCACCGGCCGTCCTGGGCGAGCGCGCCGAGTTTGGCGAAGCCGAGCGTGGTGGTCGGCGAGAACATCAGGTTCAGACCGCCGACCACTGCGGAGTCACACTCCCCGGCCCGCAGCGACTGGGCCGCCAGATGCAACGCGACCAGGGCCGACGAGCAGGCGGTGTCCACCGTCATGCTGGGTCCGCGCAGGTCGTACAGGTAGGAGAGCCGGTTCGGGATGAGCGAGTTGGCGCCGCCGGCCGAGGTGTAGGTGCTGATCTGCGCCGGGTCCCGCAGCTGGAGCTGGAGGAAGTCGCCGGCGTTGGCCCCGACGAACACGCCGGTCGGGCTGCCCCGGAGCTGGTCGCGGGTGATGCCGGCGTCTTCGATTGCCTCCCAGGCGACCTCGAGGAAGAGCCGCTGCTGCGGATCCATGTCCTGCACCTCGCGGGGCGAGATGCCGAAGAAGTACGGGTCGAACTCGTCCACCCGGGACAGGAAGCCGCCGTGTCGTGCGGTCATCCGCCCCGGCGTCTTCGGGTCCGGGTCGTAGAACGCGTCGGTGCTCCAGCGCGAGGCGGGCACCTCGGTGACCGCGTCCACCTTCGAGTTGAGCAGGTGCCAGAGGGCTTCCGGCGAGTCGACGTCCCCGGGCAGCCGGCAGGACATGCCGACAATGGCGATCTCCTCACGCCGGGACCGCTCCAGGTCGTCGATCTTCCGGCGCAGGTCGCGCAACGTGGTCAGGGCGGCCTTGAGTTGCTCGTCGGAGCTCATCTCAGATGTTCTCCATTCGCTCGGTCAGCTCGGCGATCTCGCGAGCGAGCTGCCCAGCCGGGTCGTCGTCGACGTCGACGTACAGCTCGTCGAGGGTCACGGTGGGCGCGACGGGCGGTTCCGGCTCGGCGGACAGCCCGAGCTTGGACGCCAGGAACGGCGCCATCTCGCGGATCGTCGGGTGGTTCCAGATCAACGTGGCGGACAGTTGGATGCCGAACTCCCGCTCAAGGCGGGTGCGTAGCTCCAGGGACATCACCGAGTCGATGCCGAGGCTGCGAAGCGGCTGATCGTTCTCGATCCGCTCGGTGGTCAGCTTGACGACCCGGGCCACGTTCTCCCGGATGATCCCCTCGATCGCGGCGATCTGGGCGTCCGGTCCGTCCAGAGCACGCAGCCGGGCGGACACCCCGTCGGACTCGGGGGCCGCAGCGGCCACGGCGTTCGGGAGCCGGACCACTGCCATGTCCCGTATCTCGATGAGCACCGTGCCGTCCGGCGAGACCACAGTGATGTCGGCGAGGAAACGGTCGGCGACAGCGCCGGCCGGCCGCACCACGGCGTGGGACCAGCACTCCGTACCGAGCCGGCCGGCGATGCGGACCGACCCGATCGCGGCGGTCAGGAAGGCGTGCGACGCGACGCGTCCCCAGTCCGGGCCGAGCAGCGGCACCACCGCCGCCTGCAACGCGGCGTCGAGCTGTGCGGGATCGACGCGGTGAGCCGGGCGGGCGGCCGGCAGACGCAGCCGGGCCAACGCCTCGTCGCCCCTTCGCCAGACCCGCTCGACACCCTGGTAGGCGGGGCCGTAGCCGATGCCGACCGCCGCCAGACGCTGGTAGAAGTCACCGCCGGCCAGTTCCTCGGCCATCCGGTCGCGCACCGCGTCCAGGTCGAACGGCGCGGACGGCCCGGCTGCCGGGACCGGGCGTACGACGCCCTCGGCCACCAACGTCGGTGCCTGGCCGTCCGGCGCGTACACCCGCATCCGGTACCCGTCACCGGCCCGCGACACCTCGGTCTGCACCGACCGCGACTCGTCGTCCGGGATCCGCAGCGCCTCGGGGAAGGTGAGGTCGAGCAGCTCGTGGTCCGGGTCGGCGCCCAGCTCGTCGGCGACGGTTCGCGCCATGTCGACGTAGGCGGCGGCCGGCACGAGCGCGTGGCCGCCGATCCGGTGCTCGCGGACGGTGGCGGTCGCACCGTCGAAATCGCGCTGCCAGTAGTGCGTACCCGGCGCGGAGACCGGGTCGAACCGGTTGCCGAGCAACGTCGCCCCCGCCGTACGGACCGGCCGGCCGTCGGTCGACGGCCAGAACCGTTCGCGCTGCCACGGGTAGTGCGGCAGTTTCAGGGTGCCGCGCGGACCGGCCAGGGCGGGGCTCTGCGCCACCGGCACGCCGAGGGTGAAGAGACGGCCGAGGGACCGCAGCAGCGCGGCGCGCTCGGGCTCGTGGCGGCGCAGCGAGGGCAGCGCCTCCGCCGGCGTGCCGTCCGGCCCGGTGATCTGCTCGACCGCGGGCAGCAGCACGGGGTGCGGGCTCATCTCGACGAAGACCCGCACGCCGTCGGCGAGCAGCCGCGCCACCTGGTCGGCGAAGAGCACCGGACGGCGCAGGTTGTCCACCCAGTACGCCGCGGTCAGCTCGGGTCCTTCGAGCGTCGTCTCGGTGACCGTCGACCAGAACGCGACATTTGCCGGGCCGGGCGTGACGCCGTCGAGGGCGGCGAGGAGGTCGTCGCGCAGCGGGTCCACCTGCGGGCTGTGCGAGGCCACGTCCACCTTGACCCAGCGGCAGAACACCCCGTCGCCGTCGAGCTGGTCCCGGAGCCCGGCCAGGACGTCCTTGTCGCCGGAGAGCACGGTTGAGCGTGGGCTGTTGCTGACCGCCACCGACACCGCGTCCTCGTGCCCGACGATCAGGCGCTCGGCGTCGGCCAACGACAACTCGACGTTGAGCATCGCGCCCTGGCCGCTGACGCGGCGCAGCAGCACGCTGCGACGGCAGATTGTCCGCATCGCGTCGCGCAGCGGCAGTGCGCCGGCGACGTACGCGGCGGCGATCTCCCCCATGCTGTGCCCGATCACGGCGTCCGGGTGTACGCCCCACGAGCGCCAGAGCGCCGCGAGCGCGATCTCGACGGTGCAGAGGACGGGTTGCACGACGTCGATCCGGTCCAGCCGCGAGTCCTCCGCGCCGGCCGCCAGCTCGTCGGCGACCGACCAGTCCTTGAATTCGGCGGCAGCCGCGTCGCAGGCCCGCACGGCCTCGGCGAAGACCGGCTCGGTCGCCATCAGCTCCTGGGCCATGCCGAGCCACTGGGAGCCCTGGCCGGGGAAGACGAAGGCGATCCTCGGAGCGGCCTCGGCGTACCCCCGGGCGGCGTCGCCGTCGTCGTCGGCGAGGGCGGCGCGGAGCTGCTCCATCGAGTCACCGGTGACGGCCAGGCGGTGGTTGAACTCGCCCCGGCGCACGGCCGCGGCGACCAGATCGGCGGGCGTGAGCGAGTCGCCGGCCTCGTCGATCTGTCGGACCACCCGGGCGGCCGTGTCGCGAAGCGCACCCGCGCTCTTCGCGGAGAGCGTGAGCAGGTACGCGGGCTTCGCGGCGGGGACCGGGCGTGGCACCGGCGGGGGGCCTTCGAGGACCAGATGCACGTTGGTGCCGCCCCAGCCGAACGCGCTGACGCCGGCCAGCAGGGGCCGGTCGGCCGGCCAGGACTCACGCTCACGCGGCACCCGCAGCCGGAGCCCGTCGAAGTCGATGTGCGGGCTCGGCACGTCGAAGTGCAGGCTGGCCGGGATCTCCTTGTCGCGCAGCACCAGCACCGTCTTGAGCAGGCCGGCGATGCCGGCCGCGGCTTCGAGATGACCGATGTTGGACTTGACCGACCCGATGACCAACGGACTCGCGTCGGCTGCCCGTCCCCTGGTCAGGACCGCGCCGAGGGAGGACGCCTCGATCGGGTCGCCCAGTGCGGTGCCAGTGCCGTGCGCCTCGACGTAGTGCACGTCACCGGGGTCGACCCCGGCCCGCCGGTACGCCTCCCGCAGCACGTCCTCCTGGGCCTCCGAACTCGGGGCGGTCAACCCGTTGCTGAGCCCGTCGTTGTTCGCCGCCGAACCGCGGATGACGCACCAGACGTCGTCCCCGTCGGCGAGCGCCCGGGAGAGCGGCTTGAGCACCACCACCCCGCAGCCCTCACCGCGCCCGAATCCATCGGCCCGAGCGTCGAAGGACTTGCAGCGGCCGTCCGGTGCCAGGCCGCCGAACTTGGTGAGAGCGACCATGCTCTCCGGGTTGAGCAGCAGGTTCACTCCGCCGGCGATCGCCACCTCGGACTCCCCCGACCAGAGGCTCTGACAGGCGAGGTGCACGGCGAGCAGGGACGACGAGCAGGCGCTGTCGACCACCATGCTCGGACCGCGCAGGCCAAGCACGTACGAGAGCCGGTTGGCAACCATGTTGAGGGCGCCGCCGGTCGCCGAGTGTGCCGTCTGCGGGCCGGTCCGTCCGGTGGTGAGTTCGGCGAAGTCGTGCCAGATGGCGCTGGCGAAGACCCCGGTCCGGCTCCCGGCCAGCCGGTCGTTGGCGAGCCCGGAGTCCTCCAGCGCCTCCCAGGCGACCTCGAGGAACAGCCGCTGCTGCGGATCCATCTCGATCGCCTCACGCGGCGAGATACCGAAGAACAGCGGGTCGAACTCGTCGATCGCGCCGGTCAGGAAGCCGGCCTCGACCGGGACGGTCAGCTCCGGGTCGGCGTACGCCGCCGCGTCCCAGCGTGACGCCGGCACCGGCCGGACCCCGTCCTGGCCCTCGCGCAGCAGGCGACGTAGTCCGTCCACGTCGTCGGCCGAGGGCAGCCGGCAGGCGATGCCGATGACGGCAAGTGGCTCGCGCGCCGCCGCCGAGGCAATCGGCACCGGTGCGACGCGCGCCGTGCTGGCATCGTCGGTCTGTCCGACCTCGCCGGTCTCACTGGCTCCGTTGGTCGCGCTGGTCTCGCTGGTCTCGCCGACCAGCAGGGTACGGAGTTTGCGGGCCAGCGCGTTCGGTGTCGGGTCGTCGAAGAGCAGCGTGATGGGCAGGCGCAGGCCGGTCGCCGCGCCGAGCCGGTTACGCAACTCCACAGTGGCCAGTGAGTCGAATCCGAGGTCCTTGAACGCCTGCGTGGCACCGATGGCTTGCGCGTCTCCCTGGCGGAGGACCACGCCCGCGTGTGAGCGGATCAGCTCCAGCAGCGTCCGCAGTTGCTCGGCGCCGGAGAGGCGGCTGAGCTGCTCGGCAAGCGACTCGGATGCGGCCGGTCCGGTGTCGGCCGCGGTGACCGGCACCCGGACCAGGTGGCGCAGCATCGGTGGCGTGGACTGGGACGGGCTGAGGTCGAGGCGGGCCGGTACGAGCACCGCGCGCGGCCGGTCCAGCGCCGCGCTGAAGAGCGCGAGCGCCTCGTCGGTCTCCAGCGGAAGGCTGCCGCCCCGGGCGAAGCGGGCGATGTCCGCCTTACTCAGATGCGCGGTCATCGCGCTGCGCGCGGCCCAGATGCCCCAGGCGAGGCTTGTCGCGGGGCGCCCGGTCGCCTGCCGGTGCTGGGCCAGCGCGTCGAGGAAGGCGTTCGCCGCTGCGTAGTTCGCCTGCCCCTGCGTGCCGAGTACGCCGACCACCGAGGAGAACATCACGAACGCGCTGAGGTCGTGCCCCTCGGTGAGCTGGTGCAGGTGCCACGCCGCGTCGGCCTTGGGGCGCAAAACCCGTTCGAGGTGGCGCGGGGTCAGCGAGGTGACGGTGGCGTCGTCGAGCGTGCCCGCCAGGTGCATGACCGCGGTGAGGGGGTGCCCGGCCGGGATCCCGGCCAGCAGGTCGGCCAGCTCGTCCCGGTCGGCGGCGTCACAGGCGGCGACGGTCACCTCGGCTCCCGCGGCGACCAGCTCGTCGCGCAGCGACCCGGCGTCGGGCGAGGCCGGGCCCTGGCGGCTGGTGAGCAGCAGGTGCCGCACACCGTGCACGGCGACGAGGTGACGGGCCAGGGCCGCGCCGAGCACACCGGTGCCGCCCGTGATCAGCACTGTGCCCTCGGGGTCCAGCGGCGTCGGGACGGTCAGCACCACCTTGCCGATCTGCTGGGCCTGGCTGACGAAGCGCAGCGCCTGCGGGGCGGTGCGCACGTCCCAGGTGCGTACCGGCAGCGGCCGCAACGCACACTGCTCGAACAGGACGAGCAGCTCGGCGAACATCGCCGCGATCCGCTCCGGGCCCAGGGTCAGCAGATCGAAGCTCCGGTACGTGACGCCGGGGTGGTCGGCGCCGACGAGTTGGGGGTCGCGGATGTCGGTCTTGCCCATGTCGACGAACCGGCCGCCCTCGCCGAGCAGCCGCAGCGACGCGTCGGTGAACTCACGGGCGAGCGAATGGAGCACCACGTCCAGATCGGCCCCACCGGTGGTCGTCCGGAACGCGGCCTCGAAGCCGAGGTCGCGGGAGGACGCGATGTGGTCGGCCGGGATGCCCTGCGCGGCCAGGACCGGCCACTTCCCGGCGCTCGCCGTCGCGAAGACCTCGGCGCCGCGGTGTCGGGCGAGTTGAAGTGCGGCCAGACCGACGCCACCGGTGGCGGTGTGCACCAGCAGCCGCTCGCCGGCTCGCAGGCCGGCCAGCTCGACCAGCCCGTGGTACGCGGTCAGGAACACCACAGGCACTCCCGCGGCCTGGGCGAACGACCAGCTCTGCGGGATCCGGGAAAGGTAGCGACCGTCGGTCGTGGCAACGGATCCGATGCCGTCGATGAACAGGCCCATCACCCGGTCGCCGGCCGTGAGCCCGGTGACCTCCGGACCCACCTCGAGCACCACGCCGGCGCCCTCGGCACCGAGGTTGGCCGCGCCGGGATACATCTTGAGCGCGACCATCACGTCGCGGAAGTTCACGCCGATGGCGCGGATCGCCACGCGGACCTGGTGACCGGTCAGCGGCTGCCGGTCGGGTGCCTCGGCGAGGACGAGATTGTCGATGCTGCCGCGTTCGGTCAGCTCCAGACGCCAGTCCCGCCCACCGGCCGGCGTGCTCAGCTCACCGGCACCGCGGTAGCGCTCGAGCCGGGCCGCCAGCAGCTGGTCACCGCGCACCGCGACCTGCGGCTCCCCGGCCGCCAGTGCCGCAGTGAGTCGGGCTGCCCCCTGGTCGCCGAGGTCGACCAGCCCGATCCGGTCGGGCACCTCGGACTGGGCGCTGCGCAGCAGACCCCACAGCGCCGCCCCGGGCAGGTCGGTCACGTCTTCGCCGGGCAGGCAGGACACCGCACCTCGGGTCACCAGGACGAGCCGGCAGGCCGAGAGCACCTCGTCGGCGAGCCAGTCCTGCACGGTCTCGAGCAACTCGGCGGTGACGTCGTGGATCACCTCGCTGACGTCCGAGCCGGCGCGGCGGGTGGAGTGGTGCAGCACCACGGCGTCCGGGGTGGCCGCCCCCTTGGCGATCGCCACCCGCAGCGCGGCGAGGGTGCGGTAGGACGTCAGCCCGAGGGAGCCGGACGGACCGACGACCACCGCGCCGGGGCTCCCGTCCTGCGTTGCCGGCTCCGGCACGGGCTCCCAGTCCACCTCGAACAGCCGATCGCGGCGGGTCGACGACGCGGCGGCCAGGCCGTCCCGCCGTTCCCGCAGAGTCAGCGCGGTGATCGAGGCGATCGGCGTACCGGCCGGATCGGCCAGCTCGACGGCGTACGTGTCGTCGCCGGTGGCTCGGATCCGCACCCGCAGCCGGCTCGCGCCCACCGCCCGCAGCCGGATACCCGAGAAGGAGAACGGCAGCCGGATGCCGGAGCCGCTCGGGGCGTCCAGGACCACCGGGTGTAGCACCGCGTCGAACAGGGCGGGGTGCAGCACGTACCCGGTGCCGGTGAGATTCTCGTCGAGTGCGACCTCGGCGAGGATGTCGTCGCCCGCACGCCACAGCGTGCGCAGGTTGCGGAACGCCGGACCGTACTCGTAGCCGAGCGCGTACAGCCGTCCGTACGCCTCATCGATGTCCATGGCGGCCGCACCGGCCGGTGGCCAGGCCGCGGCCCAGGCGGCCGGTGCGGGGCCGGCCGAGCCGGCGGCCACAGTGCCGTTCGCGTGCTGGACCCACTCGTGGTCGTCGCCGGGCCGCGCGTGCAGTGTCACCCGCCGGCGCCCGTCCGCCCCGGCCGCGCCGAGCACGATCTGCACCTGGGTGGTGCCGTGGCCGTCGAGCACCAGTGGCGCTACGACGAGCAGTTCCTCAAGCACGTCGCAGCCGGCCGTGGCGGCCGCGTGCAGCACAAGGTCGGCGAAGCCGGTAGCGGGCAGCAGCGTCGTGCCCCGCACGACGTGGTCGGCGAGCCAGGGATGGATACGCGTGGAGAGCCGGCCGGTGAGCACCCGGCCGCCGTCGGCCAGCTCGACCACCGCGCCGAGCAGCGGGTGCCCGGCATCCGCCAGACCCGCCTCGGCCAGACCTGTGGAACGCTCGTCGGGCCGGGTCCAGTAGCGCCCGTGCTGGAACGGGTAGGTGGGCAGGTCGAGGACCCGCGGGGTCGGCGGGACCGGCCAGTCGACAGTGCCGCCGCGTACGTGCAGCTCGGCCACCGAGGTCAGGAAGCGGGCCGGCCCGGGCACGTTACGGCGAAGCGTGCCGACCGCTACCTCGTCGGTGAGCATCTCCTCGATGCCCTGTAGCAGCACCGGGTGCGGGCTCACCTCGACGAAGGTGTCGTGCCCGTCAGCCTTCAGGGCCTCGACGGCGTCCGCGAAGCGGACGGTCTCACGCAGGCTGCGGAACCAGTACTCGGCGGTCAGCTCGGCGGTGTCGGCGAGCAGGGCGCCGTGGAGAGTGGAGTAGAACGGCAGTGAGTCGGACGACGGTGCCGTGTCGGCGAGCAGGTCCAGCAGTTCGTCTCGCAGTGACTCCACATACTCCGAGTGCGAGGCGTAGTCCACAGGTATCTGCTTGGCGCGGACACCCTCGCGTTCGCAGACGGCGAGCAGCTCGGCCACCGCGTCGGGGTCACCGGACACCACGGTGATCATCGGGCCGTTGACAGTGGCGACGCTGATCCGGCCCCCGATGTCGGCGAGTCGCGCACGGACCTTGTCCTCGGGCTCCGACACCGAGGCCATGGCGCCGGTGCCAGCCAGCCGGATCAGGCTGCGGCTGCGCAGCGCGACCACCCGGGCGCCGTCGAGCAGCGAGAGCGCCCCGGACACCGTCGCCGCGGCGATCTCGCCCTGACTGTGCCCGACCACCGCGTCCGGCCGTACGCCGCGAGCCCGCCAGGACTCGGCGAGCGAGACCATTACCGCCCAGAGCGCGGGCTGCACCACGTCGACCCGGTCCAGCGCGGGCGCGCCCTCCACCTGGCGCAGCACGTCCAGCAGCGACCAGTCGACGAAGGATGAGAGGGCCTCGGCGCACTCACCGAGCCGGGTGGCGAACGCCGGGTCGTGGGCGATCAGGTCGACCGCCATGCTGGCCCACTGCGAGCCCTGTCCGGGGAAGACGAAGACGGTACGGCCGCGAGGAGCGGCCACGCCTGTGACGACAGTCGCCGACTCCTCGCCGGTGGCCAGGGCTGCCAGGTCGCTGAGCAGCCCTTGGCGGTCCTCGGCCACCACGACGGCACGGTCCGGGTGCGCGGTGCGGCCGGTGAGCAGCGCCTGACTGAGTTCGGCCGGCGTCAGGTCGGGCCGGGTGGCGAGGTGGCCGCGCAACCTGTCGGCGGCGGCGCGCAGCGCCGGTAGGCCGCGGGCAGACAGCAGGATCGGGTACGGACCTTCGGTGGCGGGGACCGCTGCCGGTTCGGTCTCCTCCGGGGCCTGTTCGAGGATCACGTGGGCGTTGGTGCCGCTGATGCCGAACGACGAGACCGCCGCCCGGCGCGGGCGGTCCACGGTGGGCCAGGGCCGGGGCTCGGTCAGCAGGGCCACCGCGCCGGCCGACCAGTCCACGACAGTGGACGGCGTGTCGACGTGCAGCGTGCGGGGCAGCGCGCCCGCCCGCATCGCCATCACCATCTTGATCACGCCGCCGACTCCGGCGGCGGCCTGGCTGTGCCCGATGTTCGACTTCAACGAACCCAGCCAGAGTGGCGTCGACCGGTCCTGGCCGTACGTGGCCAGCAAGGCCTGGGCCTCGATCGGGTCACCCAGTCGGGTGCCGGTGCCGTGGGCCTCGACCACGTCGACGTCCACGGCGGACAGTCGCGCGTCGGCGAGCGCCTCGCGGATCACCCGCTGCTGGGCGAGGCCGCTCGGCGCGGTCAGCCCGTTGGAAGCGCCGTCCTGGTTCACCGCGGAGCCGCGCAGCACGGCCAGCACCCGGCGCCCGTCGCGGACCGCGTCAGCGAGTCGCTGCACCACGAGCACACCCACGCCCTCGGCCCAGGCCGTGCCGTCGGCGGCCTCGGCGAAGGCCTTGCAGCGGCCGTCCGGGGCCAGCCCACGCTGCCGGCTGAACTCCACGAACATGCCCGGGTTGGCCATCACCGTGACGCCGCCGGCCAACGCGATCGAACAGCGGCTGTCGCGCAGTGCCTCGGCGGCCAGGTGCAGCGCCACAAGCGAGGAGGAACAGGCCGTGTCCACTGTCAGCGCCGCCCCCTCCAGCCCGAGCGTGTAGGCGATGCGGCCGGAGGCGACACTTGTCGTGGTGCCGGTGAGCGCGTACCCGTCGCCGTCACCGGTCGGCTCGTGCAGCCGGGGGCCGTAGTCCTGGGCCATGGCGCCGACGAAGACGCCGGTCCGGCTACCGCGCAGCGTGGCCGGGTCGATGCCGGCCCGTTCAAGCGCCTCCCAGGAGACCTCCAGGAGTTGCCGCTGTTGCGGATCCATCGCCTGCGCCTCGCGCGGCGAGATGCCGAAGAAGGCCGGGTCGAACATCGGCGCGTCGTGCAGGAAGCCACCCGCACCGACGTATGAGGTCCCGGCCCGCTCGCCGGCCGGGTCGACCACGTCGTCCACCGGCCAGCCCCGGTCGAGGGGGAACTCCGTGATGGCGTCCACCCCGTCGTCGACAAGCCGCCACAGGTCCTCCGGTGAGGCGACACCACCCGGGTAGCGACAGGCCATCCCGATGATCGCGATCGGCTCGGTGTCCCGCACCCCGGCGGGCGCCGGATCGGCCACCGACTGCGCGGTCACCCCGTCGGTGTCGGATCCATCGAGGTACGCGGTGAGCGCCGCCACTGTCGGGTGGTCGTAGAGCACCGTGGTGGGCCACGAGACGCCGGTCGCCATGGTGAGCCGGTTGCGCAGCTCGACGAGCATTACCGAGTCGAAGCCGAGATCCTTGAACGTGTGCCGGTGCTGTTCGGCGGTGAGCGCGGCACGCCCCGACACGGCGGCGACGTACCCGCTTACCAACTCCCGATGATCGGCACCGGTGGCCGGCTCGTCGACCGGCACGGGCACCGGCGTCGGAGTCAGAGTCGACGTCGGGGCGGGCCCGGCGCCCGGGGCGATCTCCGGCAACCAGTAGGACTGCCGCTGGAACGAGTACGTCGGCAGGACGACCCGGTGCCGCACGACGCCGGAGACGGGCGCGGTCCAGTCCACCGACACACCGCGCACGTACGCCTCGGCCAGCGCCGTGGCGAATCGGATCGGGCCGCCCTGGTCGCGGCGCAGCGTCGCCAACGCCACCGCGTCGACGCCCTCCTGCTCGAACGTCCCCTGCGCGCCGACGGTGAGGACGGGGTGCGGCCCGATCTCGAGGAAGATCCGATATCCGTCGGCCGCCATCGTCCGCACCGCGCCGGCGAAGTCGACAGGCTCCCGCGCGTTGCCGTACCAGTAGTCGAGGTCGAGCCCGGCTCCGTCGGCCGGCCGGCCGGTCACCGTCGAGTAGAACGGCACGTCGGTGGCTGCCGGCAACGGCGGGTCGACCCGCTCGTAGAAGGCGTCGCGGATGTCGTCGACGTCGGGGCAGTGCAGCGCGACCGTCGACGGCACGACCCGGGCGGCGATGCCGTCGGCCACCAGCGAGTCGATGAACTCGGCCAAGGCGTCCGCCGCCCCGGCCACTGTTGTCGCCTGCGGACCGTTGCATCCGGCGACCGCCAGCCGGTCGCGCCACCGGCCCAGGCGCTCTTCCACCTGCTCGCGGGGCAGCGCCACCGAGGCGATGTGCCCCCTGCCCGCCATCTGCTCGCCGAGTAGCGCGCTGCGCTGCACGACCAGCCGGCATGCTTCGGCCAGGGACAGCGCTCCACTCACGTAGGCCGCCGCGAACTCACCCTGGGAGGCGCCGACGACG
The DNA here is from genome assembly GCF_040649215.1 of Micromonospora sp. NPDC049044. NCBI lineage: Bacteria > Bacillati > Actinomycetota > Actinomycetes > Micromonosporales > Micromonosporaceae > Micromonospora > Micromonospora sp. NPDC049044. Next base: position 55,587 of record NZ_JBEZFA010000004.1, read on the forward strand.
GCGGCCGGCTCGACCCCGCAGGCCCGCCACAGCCGGGCCAGGGACACCATCACCGCGAAGAGCACCGGCTGGAGGACCTCGATCCGGGCGAGGAACTCGGCACCGTCCGGGTTCCGGGAGGCACGCAGCACGTCGGCGGTGGTCCAGCCGGCCAACTCGACGATGTGCTCGTCACACTCGGCGAGCGCGGCCGCGAAGACCGGCGAGGCGTCCAGCAGGTCCACAGCCATTCCGGCCCACTGGGTGCCCTGGCCGGGGAAGACGAAGACGACCCGGTCGGCGCCGGCCGTCACGCTGCCCGCCACGACAGTGGCCGCCGGTGCCCCGTCGGCCACCGCCGACGTGCCGGCCAGCAGTGACGCGCGGTCGGTGCCGAGGATCACGGCGCGACGGGCGAAGGTTTCGCGGGTACGGGTGAGGGCCGCACCGATCTCGGCGGGTGACGCCACCGTCTCGGTCTCGGCGAACTCCGCGAGCCGGCGGGCCTGCCCCCGCAGGGCCGCCTCGGAGCGACCGGACACCGGCCAGGCGACGATGCCGTCGCCGAGCACCGCGGGCCCGGGTGACGGGTCGGGCTCCGCGCCGCGGTGGGCCGCGAGGACCACGTGACAGTTGGTGCCACCGACGCCGAACGAGCTGACCCCGGCCACCACACCGGCCTCGCCCGCCGGCAGCGACCGGGCGGTGGTGTTCACGCGCAGCCGCCACCCGTCGAGGTCGATCTCCGGGTTCGGGGTGGCGTAGTTGAGACTCGGCGGCAGCACGCCTCGGTGGATCGCGAGGACCGTCTTGATCACACCCGCGATGCCGGCCGCGCCCTCGAGGTGGCCGATGTTGGTCTTGACCGAGCCGACGAGCAGCGGATCGTCGTCGGCACGTCCGGCGGCGAAGACAGCGCCCAACGCCGCCGCCTCGATCGGGTCGCCCACCCGGGTGCCGGTGCCGTGCAACTCCACGTATCCCACCCGGGTCGGCTCGACGCCCGCCGTCGCGTACGCCTCCCGCAGCACGGCCTCCTGGGCCTCCCGGTGCGGCACGCTCAGCGCTCGGCCGCCGCCGTCGTTGTTGAGCGCGCTGCCCCGCAGCACGCAGTAGACGACGTCGCCGTCGGCCAACGCCGCGCGCAACGGCTTGAGCACGACGACGCCGCCGCCCTCGCCCCGGACGTAGCCGTTGGCCCGGGCGTCGAAGGTGTGACAGCGACCGTCGGGTGAGAGCCCGCCGAACTCCTGGGACACCGAGAGCGGGCCCCCCGCGAGGTTGAGCTGCACGCCGGAGACGATCGCCAGGTCGGACTCACCGGCCAGCAGGCTCAGCCGGGCCAGGTGCAGCGCCGCCAGCGAGGACGACTGTCCGGTGTCGACTGTCATGCTCGGGCCGCGCAGACCCAGGGTGTAGGACAACCGGTTCGCGATCAGGCTGCGGTGCAGGCCGGTGAGGGAGTGCGGGGTGGCGGTGCCGGCGGCGGTCACCAGCTCGGCGTAGTCGCCGGCAATCGCGCCGACGAACACGCCGGTGCGGCTTCCGCGCAGCGCAGAGGCACGGATCCCGGCGTGCTCGAGCGCCTCCCAGCCAAGCTCGAGCATCAGGCGCTGCTGCGGGTCCATCGCCGCGGCCTCGCGGGGCGAGATGCCGAAGAACTCGGGATCGAACAGATCCACCCCGTCCACGAAGCCACCGCGGGTCATCCCGGCGCCACGCCCCTGCGGCGCGGTGTCCGAGATCGCCGAACGTCCACCGGCCAGCAGGTCCCAGAATTCGTCCAGGCCGGCTGCGGCAGGAAATCGACAGGACATCCCGACGATCGCTATCGCACTGTCTTGAGTGGATGCGTCAATGTCGTCGGGGGATAACGGCGGAACGTGCGTGGAAGCAGAAGAACGCATCGGATTCCCTTCGGTCATCGAAAACGACGATACGAATGGGAAGACAACCCGATAACCCCTATCACGATCCGGCATTGTCGGACGCGCGACGGGCCACCCCTACGAGACCCCTATCTTGCCCGGCTCCCGGTGTCGCGGCCCGAACGCGCCGTGCAACGCTCGGCTCACTGTCTGAGCCCAACGGCCCGCGAACCGACGTGGGCAGCGCTCCGGGGTGACCTCTACCGCCCGCCGAAGGGGACGACCGAGATGGATGAACTCTCCGCCGCCGTGGTCGCCGGCGCCGCGCCCGACCAGCTCGCGGCGCTTCCGGTACCAGCCACGTACGTGGCCGCCCACACGCGTGTCGAGGATGTCGGGATGTTCAACGGGACCGCCGACAAGGACGTCCGCAAGTCCCTGCGGGTCGGGCCGGTGGACATGCCCCGGATCGCGCCCGACGAGGTTCTGGTCGCCGTGATGGCGAGCTGCGTCAACTACAACACCGTGTGGTCGGCGACCTTCGAGCCACTGCCCACCTTCGACTTCCTGCGGAACCTGGCGAAGCAGGGCGGGTGGGAGCGCCGACACGACCAGCCGTTCCACGCGCTCGGCTCGGACGGCGCCGGCGTCATCGTGCGCGTCGGCGAGGCGGTACGGCGGTGGAAGGTCGGCGACCGCGTGGTGCTCAGCCCGGTGCAGGCCGACGACCAGGAACCGGCGACGCACGCGGACGGCATGCTCGGGGTGGAGCAGCGCGCTTGGGGTTATGAGACCAACTTCGGTGGCCTCGCACACTACGCCGTCGTACGGGCCACCCAGCTGATCCCCAAGCCCACGCACCTGACCTGGGAGGAGGCGGCAAGCATCCCGGCGTGCGCGGGCACCGCGTACCGGATGTTGATCAGTGACCGCGGCGCCCGGATGAAGCAGGGCGACGTGGTGTTGATCTGGGGTGCCACCGGCGGTCTCGGGGTCCACGCGGTCCAACTCGTCCGCAGCGGCGGCGGCATCGCGGTCGGTGTGGTCGGCTCCGAGGAGAAGGCCGAGGTGCTGCGCCGACTCGGCTGCGACGTCGTGATCAACCGAAACGAGCTGGGGATCGGCCGCGACCTGGACGACCCGGCGACGGTGGTGCAGGCGGGCAAGCGCCTTGGCGCGATCATCCGTCGCGAGACCGGCGAGGACCCGCACATCGTCTTCGAGTACGTGGGCCGGGCCACGTTCGGCATCTCGATGTTCGTCACCCGCCGAGGCGGCACGGTGGTCACCTGCGGTTCCAGTTCGGGCTACCGGCACCAGTACGACAACCGCTACCTGTGGATGAAGCTGAAGCGCATCGTCGGCAGTCACGGCGCCAACATCCAGGAGATGTGGGAGACCAACCGGCTGGTCAACCTGGGCCGGATCAAGCCCGTGCTCTCCGCCCTGCACCCCTTGACCGAGGTGGCCGAGGCGACTCGCACGGTGCAGACCAACAGCCACTTCGGCAAGGTGGGCGTGCTGTGCCTGGCACCGGAAGCCGGCCTCGGAATCACCGATCCCGCGCTCCGGGACGAGTTGGGTACGGGGCGCGCCAACCCGTTTGGAGCAGGGATTTGAGTTCTCTCAGAAACGGCACCGGAATTCTTGGGACCGGCTCCTACCTGCCCCGCAAGGAATTGACGAACGACGAGATCGCGGAACGGTTCGACGTCACCGAGGAATGGATCCTCCGCAAGACCCGGATTCGGTCCCGACGGTACGCCTCGCCCAGCGAGGCGGTCTCCGACCTGGCGGTCAAGGCGGGGCGGCAGGCGCTGCGGGCGGCCGGGATCACCGCCGACCAGATCGACTATCTGATCGTGACCACCGGCACCGGCGACCACCCCTTCCCGCCCACCTCCTGCCTGGTACAGGCGATGCTCGGCGCCGAGCGGGCCGCCTGCTTCGACGTGAACATCGGGTGCAGCGGCTTCGTCTACGGTGTCGCCATCGCCCGCGGCCTGAGCACGTTCAAGCCGGACGCGTACTCGCTTGTCATATCGGCCGACCTCTACTCCCGGTTCGTCGACCCGGACGATCTCGGCGTGGTGGTGCTGCTCGCCGACGGTGCGGGCGCGGCAGTACTCGGCCCCGTCGCCGAATCGGCCGGCATCCTCGACGTCGAGCTGCGGGGCCGTGGCGACCGGAGTGAGTTGTTGAAGATCGAGGCCGGTGGCAGCCGCCGTCCGGCGTCGCTGAGCACGCTCGCGGAGGGCGGCCACTACCTGCGGATGATGGGCCGTGAGGTGACCTCGTTCGTGATGGAGACCGTGCCCGGCTCGGTGAGCGTCCTGCTCGACCGGGCCGGCGTCGACCCGTCCGACGTCGACCATTTCGTGCCCCACCAGGCCAACGGCGTCATCCTCGAACGGCTCGCCGACCTCCTCGAGCTGAAGAAGGCCCAGATCCACCGCACCATCGAGCGCTACGGCAACATGGGCAGCGCGTCGTTGGCGGTGACCCTGGACGAGGCCAACCGGGCCGGCCACCTGCACGACGGCGACCTGGTGATGCTCTCCGGGTTCGGCGGCGGGATGGCGCTCGGCAACTGTCTGCTGCGTTGGGCCGCCTGATGCCGGTCGAGGAGATCGCGAAGGTCGGCGTGGTGGGCTGCGGTGTCATGGGCGCTGGCCTGGTCGAGCTGTGCGCGCGGGCCGGTCTTCCGGTACGCGTCGCCGCGTCCAGCCGGCAGTCGGCCGAACGCGGACGGCGACGGCTGGCGTCCTGCTACACGGCGGCTGTCGAACGTGGCCGGATGTCGCTTGCCGAACGCGCCCGGGCCGAGGAACTGACGTCGTTCTCGGCCGACCTGGCCGACCTCGCCGACTGCGATCTGGTGATCGAGTCGGTCACCGAGGTCGAGGAACTGAAGGTCACGATCTTCAAAGGTCTGAGCACAGTCGTACCCTCCGGCACGGTGCTCGCGTCGAACACCTCGTCGATCCCACTTGACGCCCTGGTCGCTGCGGCCGGCGGGGTTCCGGTGCTGGGTCTGCACTTCTTCAACCCCGTACCGGTGATGCCGCTGGTGGAGCTTGCCCGGCCGGCGTCGACCGACGAGTCGGTGGCGAAGCGGGTGAGCGTCTTTCTCGCCGAGCGGCTCGGCAAGGAGGTGATCCGGTCCGCCAACCGGCCGGGCCTGATCGTCAACGCCCTGCTCGTGCCCTACCTGCTCGACGCGATCCGGATGGTCGAATCGGGCCACGCCACCGCCGACGACATCGACCGTGGGATGGTCGCCGGGTGCGGCTATCCGATGGGGCCGCTACGCCTCGCCGACATGGTCGGGCTGGACACGCTCGTCGAGGTGGCGGAGCGGCTCTTCCTGGAGCTCGCGAACCCCTCCTACAAGGCGCCCGCACTGTTGTTCGCGATGGTCGCCGAGGGGCGGCTGGGCCGCAAGTCCGGGCACGGCTTCTACCGGTACTGATCGCACGCCGTGACGGCCCGCCCGGCTTCCGGGCGGGCCGTCGCGTGTCGGTCGGGAACTCCGCTCACCAGAGGGGCCGCAGCGGCGGGATCACGTCACCCGCGCAGTTGCGGATCAGCCGGGCCAGCTGCGTCTGGAGCATCGCGAGCCGGTCCGGGCCGAGCTGGTGGGCGATCTGGCTCTCCAACTCGTGCAGGGTGCGGCCGGCGATCGCCAGGTGCGTCATCGCCTTGTCGGTCATCACGATGAGCCGCCGGCGGCCGCCCTGCGGGTGCGGTTTACGGGTCACATAGCCGCGTTCGGCCAGGAAGTCGACGATCTGGCCGATGGCCTGCTTGGTGACCCCCAGCTTCTCGGCTAGCTCGGTGCTGGTCGCGCCCTGCAGCCCGAGGGACTGGAAGAGCATGCCGTGCACCGGCCGCAGCTCGTGGTAGCCGAGGTCGTTCATCCGCAGCACGAATTCGCCGTGCACCAGCTGGAACGCCATGCCCAGCAGGAAGGTCAGCTCGGCATTGGCCAGCGGATCGGTGGAATTCGTGTCGGGCTGCACAGGTGCCGCACCAGCTGTGGCATCCGGAGTGGACAGTGCCCGAAGCCCTGCTGGATCCGTGTTGTCGGTCACGTGACGTCCCTCCTTCCACCGCCGTAGGCGGGTGCTGATCGTGTCGCCGCCGAGCCTTGATCGACCCGGGGTAAGCCTTGGCTCAGTTTAGCTTTGTCGCAGGTGAGACCCGACGGGAGCGCCCCTTACCGTCAAGTCTGGGGTTCCGGTAGGGGGTCGCACCGGGTTCTCCCGAGGAGATGCCGAACCTAGGCTGGCACCCACCGGGAAGGGAGCCCCCACATGTCCATCGGCACCGAACGATCGGGCGGCGCGGCGCCCCGGGCTGCCGATTCTTGGCTGCGTACCTTCCAGCCGGCACCGCAGGCCACCGTCCGGTTGATCTGCTTCCCGCACGCCGGCGGCTCGGCCACCTACTACCTGGCGACCGCCCGGGCACTCGCGCCCGAGATCGAGGTGGTGGCCGTGCAGTATCCCGGCCGCCAGGACCGGCTCGCCGAGCCGTGCATCGAAGCGATGCCCGACCTTGCCGAAGCGATCTTCGACGCGATCGGTGCCGTTTCCGGGCCGATCGCGCTCTTCGGCCACAGCATGGGTGCCACGCTGGCCTTCGAGGTGGCGCACCGCCTGGAAGCGGCCGGCCGCATCCCGGTCTGTCTGATCGCATCGGGCCGCCGTGCCCCGTCGCGGCACACCAACAGCGGGTTGCACCTGCTCGACGACGACGCGCTGCTCGCCGACCTGCGCCGGCTGAGCGGGACCAGCGCCGGCATCCTCGCGGACGCCGAGCTGATCCGGCTCTACCTGCCCGTCATCCGCTCCGACTACCGGGCCATCGAAACCTGCCCGCCCCGCGCTGACGTGAAGCTGCGCTGCCCGATCGTCGCCATCGGCGGCGACCGCGACCCACAGGCAAGCATCGACGACGTCCGCGCCTGGGCCGACCACGCCGGCGGGGGCTTCTCGTTCCGCGCCTTCAGCGGTGGTCACTTCTTCCTCGACAACCACGCTTCCGCCATCCTTGATCTGGTCCGGGCCGCCGTGCGGCGGTCTGCTCGACCGGTCGGCCCGGAGGCGTCGGCGCTCGGGGATTGAGCGTCCGGGGACCGAGCAGCGACTGGCTGAGGCGCGGCTCAGGTCTTCGGACTCACTCGGGGTCGGGTGGCGGCTGAGAAACCGCCACCCGGCCCCGAGATCCTGTCGGCAACACCGCCTTGACCCAGGGATTACGGCCGTCGGTCGGGACGGGCGGTGAGGGATCATCGACTGCTCAGGCTCCCGGGGCCGACCCTGGCCGGCCGGCGGGCTCCGGCTCGGCCGGGACGGCCGGCGAGACCGGGGCCGCGGCGACGGGCGGGGCCGGGGGCCGGCCGGGGAGGCGCAGGGCGACCAGCACCGCGAGCAGGGCGAACCCGGCGCAGATCAGCAGCCCCACCTGCATACCGGAGTGGTAGGCGTCGAAGACCTGGCCCCGCAGGCCGCCGACATCGCCGTCTCCGAGCACGTTCAGCGCACCGCCGATCGAGCCGGTTGCCTCGTCGCGCGAGCCGGCGGGCAACACGTCGGCCGCGTTGCCGAGCGAGTCGCGGTAGACAACGCCCAGGATGCTGCCGATCACCGCGACACCGAGTGCGCCAGCGACCTGCCGCACGGTGTTGGCCACGGCCTGACCCGCGCCGGCCTTGGCCATCGGGACCACTGACATCAGCGCCGCGGTTGCCGGCGCCAACACCACACCCCAGCCGAGGCCGAGCAGCACCTGCGCGGCGACGAGGACCACCGTGGGGGTGTCCCGCACGGCCAAGCTGAAGATCACCAGCGACGCGGTCATGCCGAGGGTGCCGGCGGCCACGACGCCACGGATACCGAAGCGCTTGATCAGCCGGGGGATCACGAACGAGACAGCGAATGCCGCAGCACCCATGGGGAGCATGAGCAGACCTGCCTGAGCCGGCTCGAGTCCGCGGACCGCCTGGAAGTAGACAGCGGTGACGAAGATGCCGCCGAGCAGGGCGAAGAATGCCAACGCGATGACGCTGGTGCCGGCCGCGAACCGCGTGTTGCCAAGCAGTACGACGTCGAGGGCGGGCGTCGCCATCCGGCGCTCGGTAAGCACCAGCACGAGGAGCAGGACGAGCCCGGCGGCAATCGGGCCGATCGAGTCGCCCGCCAGCCAGTCGTTGTCCTCGCCGCCGCGGACGATGCCGAAGGTCAACGAGCCGACGCCGAGCAGCGACAGCAGCACGCCGAGCGGGTCGAACTTCGCGTACTGCGGGTTGCGGGACTCCGGCACCAACCAGATGATCATAACCAGGCTGACCAGGATCAGGGGCACGTTGATCATGAAGATCGAGCCCCACCAGAACTTTTCGAGAAGTAGACCGCCGACGACCGGCCCGAAGGCGGTGCCGATGCCCGCCGCGCCGGCCCAGCCGGCGATCGCCTTGGGCCGCTCGGCCGGCGGGAAGACGTTGATCAGAATTGCCAGCGTGACGGTGGGCAGCGCGGCCGCACCAACACCCATCAACGCCCGCCAGACGATCAGCTGGTCGATCGAGCCGGACTGCGCCGCGAACAGCGACGTGATGCCGAAGATCAGCAGGCAGGCGATGAGCACTCTCTTGCGACCAAACCGGTCGGCGAGGACGCCCATGGTGAAGATGAAGGCCGCGAAGGTGATCAGGTACGAGTCGAGAGACCACTGAAGGTCGGCGTTGGACGCGTCGAGCTCGCGCTGGATCGTGGTCAGCGCGACGTTGAGGATCGTCAGATCCATAATCACGACCAGGACCGTCAACGCGAGCACCCACAAGATCAAGGGGCGCTTGCGCGCGTCGACTTCAGGAGTTTCCATCGTTAATCCTTCGATGTCGTGACACCGGGCTCCACACCGCGGTCGGGAAACTAAGTAAACTCGCTTTCCTCATGTGGGTCAAGCAGCTTTCCTTACCACCCCTACCGGGTATCGTCTGGGGTTGACAATGTCAAAGTCAAGAAGGTTTACTCGCCCAGTACCTCAAGTCTCAGCCCAGGAGTTGCCATGCCTGTCATCAGCGAAACCGAAGACCGCATCACCAGGAACCCCGCCGGCCTCGCGGCGGCACTCGCCGGCCCGAGCCAGGGCAGCAACCAGGTCAGCACGTGGCGGGTCGAGATGGCCGCCGGCACCGACGCCCCGGTCCACATGATCACCAAGGACCAGGTGTGGATGCCGATCAGCGGCGCTTTCGAGTTCGTCGTGGACGACGAGACCCTGCTGGTTCAGTCCGGCCAGGCCATCGTCATCCCGGCAGATGTCAAGCGCACGTTCCACGCCGTGGACGGCAAGGCCGAGGCGCTGGTTGCCATGGCCGTCGGAGGCGAGGCCTACGTGCCGGGCAGTGACGCCCGTCAGCAGCTGCCCTGGGCCAACTGAGGCCAGCGACATCATCGGTCCGTTCGGGAGGCACCTCGCACCCGAAACGGACCAGCTCGTCGGCAACAGCTAGGAGATGTGACCGCCCGCCCGGATCGCCGGCATGGGCAGGGCGGTCACATCTTCCTTCATTGCACCGGTCATCAACGGGAGGAAAATCATGACCGAAGCACAGGTCAAGGTGAGTTTTCCGATGGAAAGGAAATGCCCTTTCCAGCCGCCGGCGGAGTATGCCGAACTGCGCGAGAGCGAGCCGATCGCACTTGTCGACCGCGCGGCCGGCGGCACGACCTGGGTCGCCACCAAGCATGAGTACGTCCGTAAGCTCCTCGCCGATCCGCGGGTCAGTTCCGACCGCTCCCGGCCCAACAACCCCAGCCTGGTGCCGATCCCCCCGCAGTTCCTCCAACCCATAAACCGGCCATTGGTCATCCTCGACCCTCCCGAGCACACCCGGCACCGTCGTCTGATCATCAACGAGTTCACGATGAAGCGGGTGCAGAACCTGCGCCCCAACATCCAGCGCATCGTTGACACCTGCATCGACGACATCCTCGCCGGCGAGAATCCGACCGACCTGGTGGAAAATCTGGCTCGGCCGGTGCCCACCCTGGTGATCTGCGAGCTGCTCGGCATCTCGTACGAGGAGCGCAAGATCTTCTGGGATGCCAGCTCCCGGGTCTTCCGCGAGACAAGCACCCCGCAGGAGATCGGCGCGGCCTTCCAGGAGCTACGCGGCTTCCTCGACGCCCAGATCGCGGCGAAGGAGGCCAACCCGGGCGACGACCTGCTCAGCCGCCTGGTGGTCCGCTACCAGGAGGAGGGCATCTACGAGCGGGCGCGCATCATCAGCACGGCGCTCGGCCTGCTGGTGGCGGGTCACGAGACCACGGCAAACATGATCGGGTTGGGTGCCGCGGCGCTGCTGAGCCACCCAGATCAGCTCGCCGAGTTCCGGGCCGACCCCGCGCTTGCCGCACAGACGGTCGAGGAGCTGTTGCGCTACTGCAGCATCACCGACGTGATCACCGCCCGGACGGTCACCGAGGACATCGAGATCGGCGGGGTGACGCTGCAGGCCGGCGACGGCGTGGTGGCGCTCGGCGGTGCGGCCAACCGCGACCCCGAGGTCTTCCCCGAACCGGACACGTTCGACATCCACCGCACCAGCCGTCAGCACGTCGCCTTCGGCTACGGCCCGCACCAGTGCCTCGGTGCCAACCTGGCCCGGGTCGAGCTTGAGATCGTCTACACCACGCTCTTCAAGCGCATCCCCACGCTGCGCCTGACCGTGCCGCTCGAAGAACTCCCGTTCAAGAACCTGGCCCCTGTCTACGGCCTGCGTTCCCTGCCGGCAGCCTGGTGAGGGCGCCGGCCATGGCCCGAGTGACAATCGAGCGCGGCCGTTGCACAGGGGCGGCGACCTGTGTGTCCATGAGCCCGGACATCTTCGACCAGGACCAGGACGACGGCATGGTGCTGTTGCTCATCGACGAGGTCGGCCCGGACCGCGTCGAGGAACTCCGCGACGTGGTGGCCGCCTGCCCCACCCGCACCATCACCCTCCACGGGGCCTGACCGCCGATCGAGGCGGACTGGTCCACGGGCACGACGGCGAACCGCCCAGGCACCCGCCACCGACTGCCGCAGCGTCCACAAGTTCGGCGTTCGGCAGCTCGGGGCGGGCGCATGTCGCACCTGACCCGGGCACACCGCGAGGTGTACCCGGAGCACGCCGCCGTGCGCCAGAGCGTGCGGCCGGGAAGCGCACCCCGCCACCCCCGAGGGGCGTGCACCCCGGCCGCACGCGGGGCCAGCATCCTGAGCGGTAAACAATGTTGGCGAATCGCCCGGTTGGAATGATCCGTCAAGTAACCGACGCAGTGGGCACCTATTAGTCGATGGTATTGGCGCGAGCGGACCGCCGGCCGCACCGACGAGCCCCTGGCCCGGAATTGATCAGGAGCCTACCGATGATTGTGGGCAATGGGTCGAAAAGTACTGTCTCGCCCATTCAGCTCGAATCAATCGACTTAGACGATCACCAGTGCGCAGGAGACGGCCCCGTCCACTCCCATCGACGTCACCAGAGCTGGTCTGCCCAATTTTCGATCACCGTGAGCGGCGGCGAGCAGGGTCGCCACCTGGAATGCACCCAATGCGCTAAAACTGTTACCGATCTTCCGGCTGGGGGTCAACAGCAGCGGACGAGCCGACCCGAGCGCCCGCTCCACGGCGAGGCTCTCCGCGCGGTCCGCGTCGCCGTCCCCACTCTGCCCGAGGCTGACCGCCCAGAGGTCGGCCGGGTCGACGCCGGCTCGGCGCAGCAGGGTGCCGATCGCCTCGGCGAGCGCCTGCGCACCGTCGGCGAGCGGTGCCGTGCCGGCCTGGAAACCGGCGAGCCGGGCCACCGGAGGCGCGGTCTGGGAGCCCTCCGCGCGGGCGCGTTCGACGAGGAACAGAACGCAGCCCTCACCCATCGGCACCCGCTCGCCAGCGGGCCCGGCCGCGCTCCGCATGTGGTGCGCCGCCCAGGCGATCGGGGGCGAGAGCTCCTCGACGGCACCGACCAGCAACCGCTCGGCGTACCCACGGCGGATCATCCGGCTGGCGTACCGCAGAGCGGCGATTCCGGTGCTGTGACCTGCGGAAATGGTGCTGTTCAGCCCGCGCAGGCTATGCCAGATGGCGGTACGACCGGCGGCCCCGTTCATCACCGTGTTGGGGAAGTGCGCGGGGTTGACGAAGTACGGCTTGTCCTGGACGAAGGTGTCGCGCAGGAAGGTGGTGATGCTGTCGATGCTGCCGGCGCTGGTGCCGAGGACCAGGCCGGTGTCGGGCACCGCGGCCGCTGGTTGCTCGTCCAACAGCATGGTGCTCGTGGCGAGGACCATCATCGTCATCCGGTCCAACGTGCGGGTGCCCTTGCCACGCACCAGACCGGCCAGGTTGTCGGCGTCGATCAGATAACCGGGCGGCGGACCACCGTCGCCAACCACCGGCCCCGAGCGCCCCGGACGATCGGAGCGGAAGCCCTCCACGAAGGACTCGCGGCCGACGCCCCAGGGCGAGAGAGCAGACCATCCGACGATGCACGGCGCCGTCGTAAACACCACACCTCCCCGTTTACCGCCTGATTCGGACCGAATTTTGAACGGTGACAAGCGGCTTTTCAAACACTACACTCACTCACGAAGCTTTTGAAGCCACGGGGGGCCTGAGAGCGGGCGTCCGATCGCGTGGTTATCGCACAAGATCATGTGAGGTCGACGCATGTCTGTATTGAGCGAAACGAATCGGAAGCGCATCACCGACATCGTTTCCGAAATCCTCGAGATCGACCCCGACGAAATGTCCGAAACGAGTCTCTTCAAAGAAGATCACGACGCCGACTCACTGCGCGCCATCGAGATTTTGGCGGCCCTGGAGCGTGAGTTCAAGGTTGAGATCGACCAGGCCGAGCTGGCCCGGATGGTCAACCTGGCCGGCATCTACCAGGTGGTCGACGAGGCCGCCTCGGCCAAGGGCTGAGCGCTGATGCCGATGGTGGCCACTCCCGACGCGGAGCGGGTGGTGGTGACCGGGCTCGGCCCGGTCACCAGCATCGGCGTGGGGCTCGACGCCTTCGCCGCCGGGCTGGCCGCCGGGCGCAGCGGTGTGCGGCCGATCTCGGTCTTCGACACCGCCGGGTTCGGCCACGCCAACGGGTGCGAGGTGACCGACTTCAAGCCCGACTTCGACAACGTGCCGGCCGAGCGGCTCGGTCGAGCGTCCCGGTTCTCGGTCGCCGCCGCCGGGCTGGCGCTCCGCGACGCCGGGGTCCGGCCGGCCGACCTGGCCGGCAGGCCCGGCCTGGTCACCGTCGGCACGACCGACGGCGAGTCCGCCGACATCGACGCGCTCACCGAGCTCGCCGTTCGCAGCGGTCCCGAACATCTGCCCGCGGACGTGGTCGGGCGGGTCGCGGCCAGTTGGCTGTCCACCTCGGTGGCCCGGGAGTACGACCTGCGCGGCGCGGAGACGGCCACCCTGGCCACCGCCTGCGCGGCCGGCAACTACGCAATCGGGTACGCGTACGACACCCTGCGTCTCGGTGAGGCGGAGTACGCCCTGTGCGGGGGCGCGGACGCGATGTGCCGCAAGACCTTCGCCGGCTTCTACCGGCTGGGCACTATCGCGCCGACGGTGTGCCAGCCGTTCGACGCCGACCGCTCCGGCATCCTGACCGGCGAGGGCTCCGGCATGCTCTTCCTGGAGACGCTGGCGAGCGCGAAACGCCGCGGCGCCCGGGTCCACGCCGAGATCCTGGGGTACGGCATGACCTGCGACGCCAGCCATCCGGTCGCGCCCGACGGCGTCAGCATCGCGGCCTGCATCAGCAACGCGCACCGCAACGCGGGCATCGAACCGGGGCAGGTCGATCTGATCTCGGCGCACGGCACCGGCACCAGGGCCAACGACCTCACCGAGGCGGCCGCGATCCGCGCGGTGTTCGGCGAGACACCGCCGCCGACAGTGTCGATGAAGTCGATGATCGGCCACACCATGGGCGCGGCGAGCGCACTGGCCGCGATCGGCTGTGCGATCGCCATCGAGCGGGGGTTCATCCCGCCCACCATCAACCACCGGCGCACCGACCCGCAGATCGGTCTCGACTGTGTGCCAAACGAGGCGCGTCCCGCCGAGCTGCGCGTGGTACAGAACAACGGGTTCGCGTTCGGCGGCAACAACGCGATCCTGGTGCTGGCCCGGCCCGGCGGTGCGCGATGAACCTCGTCATCACTGGCCTGGGCATGGTCAGCGCGCTGGGCGGGGACGTGCGCTCGTCGTTCGACGCCTTCGTCGCCGGGCACACCGCCCGACGCCCGCTGCAGCAGTTCGACCCGACGCTGTACCGGGTGCGCCACGCATACCAGATCGACGGGCCCGACGAGCCCGGCCGGCCCGGCCGATGGCTCGCCGCCGCCGTCGAGGAGGCGCTGAGCCAGGCCGGCCTGCCCGCCGGCGTCCAACCGCCGGCCCTGGTCGGCACCGGTTTGGCCGAGCAACGCTCGATGGAGCTCTGGCACACCGCCGGCGCCACCGTGACCCTGGACGACCTGCACTTCGCCGGGGCGCTCGCCAACTCGACCGGCCTGTCGAGCGTTGTCACCTTCGTCAACGCGTGCGCGGCCAGCCTCAGCGCACTGGCCGCCGCGTCCGACCTCCTGGCGCTCGGCGAGGCCGAGGCGGTGGTGGTCGCCGGCACCGACGGGCTTTCCGAGAGCATGTTCGGCCTGCTGGACCGGGTGAACCCGAGGCCACCGGCCGAGGTCCGACCGTTCGACGCCGGCCGGGTGGGCGTCATCCTCGGCGAGGGCGCGGCAGCCGTGGTGCTCGAGCGTGCCGACCGCGCCGCCGCCCGGGGGGCCGTCGCCCTCGCGACCCTACGGGGCGTGGCCGCCACCTGCGACGCCTACCACGTGACAGCCCCGCTGCGCAGCGGGATCGGGCGCGCGTTCACCGACGCGTACCAGCGGGCAGGTGTGCGGCCCGAGGACGTCGACCTGGTGTTCGCGCACGGCACGGGCACGGTGCTCAACGATGCGACCGAGGCCGAGGCGCTCGGCGACGCGTACGCCGCAGCCCCCAGCCGCCCGGCGGTGACCGCACTGAAGTCCCTGATCGGGCACACGAGCGGCGCCTCTGGTCTGATGAGCCTGATCACCGCGGTGTGCGCGATGGCCGACGGCCAGGTGCCGCCGACCCGTAACCACACCGACCCGATCGAGCCGATCCGGCCGTTCCCGGTGGTGACCGGCGCGGCCCGGCACGCCGCGGTCGGGACGGCCCAGGTCGACGCGTTCGGTTTCGGCGGGGTGAACGCGGTGGCCGTGCTGGAACGCCCGTCCCCGACACCGCCGACGGGCGCAGGTCCGGCCGCGGCTGATGTGGTGATCACCGGGACCGGCGTCGAGGTGCGCGGCATCGCCAACGCCGCCGGGCTGTCCGGAGCGACGCCGTCCGGAGCCGACTTCGACCCCGTGCCGCTGTTGGGCCGCCGCGGTCTGCGCTACAAGGACCGGGCCACTCTTCTCGCCCTCTGCGCCGCGACGAAAGCGCTGACAGCAGCCGGGCTGAGCCGCCCGGCCGGACCGGCGCGACACTCCACCGACCCGCCCGACGACCAGTTCGGCGTGGTGGTCAGCACCGACCTCGCTCTGCTCGACACGGTCTGTCGCGTGGTCGACGAGTTGCACGCCGGCGGGGTTGTCGGCACCAGCCCGATGGACCTGCCCAACGTCTCCGGCAACGTGGCCGCCTCGCAGTTGGCGATCTGGTTCGGGCTCGGCGGGGTCAACCTGACCGTCTCGGCGGGTGCCACCTCGGGGCTGGAAGCGCTACGGCACGCTGCGGCCGCCATCCGTGCCGGCCGGGTACGCCGGATGCTCGTCGTCGGGGTGGAGCCGGACGGCCCGGCCGTGCGACGGCTGCTCGCCGACACGGCGAAGCGGCACGGCGGCCCGGTGCCGGCCGCGTTCGACGGCGCGGCCGCGGTGGTGCTCGAGGCCGCCGACCCGGAGCGCCGGCCGATGGCCACCCTGCGCAGGTACGACCGGTCCGGCGCGCCGACAGCGCCCGGCAGCGGGTTGTGGGGCCCGCCCTGCGCGGCACACGGCTCCCCCCGTCCTCCGGCCGGTGTCGACACGCTCGACCTGAGTGGGCTCGGCGAGGCGCGCGGGGCGTACGGGGTGTTGCAGGTCGCCGCCGCGGCGGACCTGCTCGCGGCTGGCTCGGCGACGCACTCGCTGCTCACCGCGGGCGGCTGTTGGGGCGCACCGTACGCGTCACTGACGTTGGAGGGCCCACGATGCTGAACGAGGTCGTGAGCGCTCGGCTGGTGCGTCCCGCGACCAGCACCCCGTCGACGATCACCGGGCTTCTGCACGGGCTGGGTTCGGGCACGAGTGTCTGGGAGGGGCTGCTTCCGCTGCTTCCACCTCAGCTCGAGGTGTGGGCCTACCAACTGCCGTGGGACACCGCCGGCGGCAGCGGCTGGGCCGAGCACCGGGACAGCCGGGTGTGGCTGGAGCGGGCGTTCGACAGCGCACCGGTGCGACCCGAACTCGTCGTGGCGCACTCGTTCGGAGCCAACGTCCTGCTCGACGCCATCTGTGCCGGTGCGGCGAGGCTGGGACGCGGCCTGGTCCTGATCTCGCCCTTCTATCGGCCGGCGCCACGGGCCTTCGACTGGGCCGCGATGAGCCACTACATGAACGACTTCGACGAGCTGATCCGCTCCGGCATCAAGGCCCGGCGCGGGCCGCGACTGGGCACCGCGTTCACCTCGGCCGGCGAGGACGACCTGCTGGAGGCCATGGTGGCGAAGGTCCGCGAGCGCATCGGACCGTACGGCTGGCTGCGGTTCTTCGACCTGTTCACCCAGACACCGTTCCTCGACCTGTCCGCCGTCGACGTGCCGTGCCTGGTCTTGGGCGGCGGTCGGGACACCGCCGCCTACCCGGCCGACGTACGCAGCCTCGGCGGCGCGTTGCCGGACGCCCAAACGCACATCCTGCCGGATTCCGGCCACTTCTCGATGATCGACGACACCGCTGGAGTCGCCGCGCTTGCCGGGCCATTCCTCGGTGGGCTGAGCACCGGCGTCATGAACCGCCAAGAGGGGAGCAGGACCTGATGGCCACCACGATGCCGGCGGCGCGCACCGAAGTGTTCGGTCGCCCGCGCTTCGAGGGATCGAACATCTGCACCTGGATCGGCTTCAAACACGTCATGTACCTGATCGAGGAGGCGGTGCTGGGCCACCTCCGGGAGGTCGGTTCGGTGCCCCGCCAGCTCTACGAGGAGCAGGGTCTGGGCGTGGAGATCGTGGAGAGCGACGCCCGGATCGCTTCGGCGTTGCACATGGACGACGAGGTCCGCACCGAGGTGACGGCCGGGGCACCGGAAGCCGACGGGACGCTTCTGCTCCGTACCCGATCGTTCGTCGACCGTCCCAAGGGCACCGTTCGCGCGGTGACCGCAACGGTTCGGGTCGCCATCCGTGAGCCTGGTCCGGCGGTGGCGTTGCCACCGGCACCGGCGAATCTTTTCGGACGCGGCAGCCTGGCCCCGGACCCGGACGTGGCGAAGCTGATCGAGGGAACCAACGCGGTGGCCTGGCGTTGGCGGATCCCCTACTTCTACTGCCACTTCTCCCGGCACATCCAACACTCCGGCTACCTACGGGTGATGGAAGAGGTCGTCGACCTGTTCCTGGCCGAGCGGGGCATCTCCATCCGGTCCTACCTGGACGGGCGGGCGTGGATCCCGGTGGTGCCGCGCGCCTCGGTGCGCATCCTCGAAGACGCGCTCATGGAAGAGGAGCTGCACACCGTCTACTCGGTCGAGGAGATCTACAAGGACTTCACCTACACATCCCGGATGGACTGCTACGTCAAGCGCGACGGGCGCCTGATCCCCACCGCGACCGGTCGCATCACCCACGGCTACGCGAAGGTGCTCAACCGCGCCGACTGGGAGCTGGTCCCCTTCGACGCGCGGACGTTGACCGCGCTGAGCGGGGGTGCGCGATGACCGGCACCACGCTCAACCTGCAGGCGGCCAAGCTCGCGATCGAGCTGTTCCACTCCGGCAAGGTCGAGCTGATGCGACAGATGCTCGCCGAGGATGTCGTGTGGAAGGTTCCGCACGTCAACCCGCTGGCCGCCGACATCATCGGGGTCGACGAGGTTCTCGAGTTCTTCCGGCGGGTGCAGACCGAAACCGCTGGCACGTTCGGTGCCGAGGTCCTGGAGATCGCTGCCAACCAGAACGCCGTCTTCTGCCTGATGCGGGTCCATGGCAAGCGCAACGGCAAGACCCTCGACCAGAAAGTCATAAACGTCTGGAAGCTCCGCGAATCGGACGGCAAGGTGACCGAACGCGAGCTGTTCATGGAGGACCAGCCTGCCTCAGACGAGTTCTGGGCCTACTGAAAATTGTCTGTTCAACCACGGAAGGGACACATCACATGACCGCGGGCACCACTGAGAAGACGGCGGCGGACAACCGCTTCATCCGGCTCCTGACCATCGGGCACGCCCGGTTCTACACGGCCCACCTCGAGCGCCTCAGCGAGGGGATCGACGAGAACGTCGTGTGGTACACGCCCGGCAACCACCCGCTGTCCGGGCGTATCGACGGGCTTCCCGGTGTGCTGGAGTGGCTGCGCAAGAGCGCGGAGGTCACCAACGGGACGTTCCGCGCCGAGACTCACAAGATCGTCGCCGACGGCGACACCGCCGTCGTGATCGCGACCTGGCGGGGCGAACGCAAGGGCCTGACCCTCGAGATGCCCGGCGTGCACGTTTTCAAGATCAACCCGGAGACCGAGAAGGTCGTCGAGGCACGCATCTGGGTCTACGACGACGTCTTCGTCAACAAGTTCTGGTCCGCCTAGGAGGCGACGTGAGAGTGCGGCTGCCCGCATCGCTGAGCCAGAGCGGCAAGGCCGGCATGGTTGACGTCGACGTACCGGCGGTCACCACGCTACGTGCCGTGCTGGCCGAGATCGAGCGAAAGATCCCCGGGGCCACCCGCAGGATCATGGACGAGGAGGGCAAGCTCTACCGCTTCGTCAACCTGTACGTCAACGGCGACGACATCCGGAACAGCGACGGCATCGACACCACGGTCCACAGCACCGACGAGGTGCTGATCCTGCCCGCGGTTAGCGGCGGATGAGCATCGTGCAACCAGCTGCAGCGAGCCGGGCGCCCGACTACGACGTGATCGTGGTGGGCGCCCGGACGGCCGGGTCGCCGACAGCGATGCTGCTGGCCCGCCGTGGATGGCGAGTGTTGCTCGTCGATCGGATGACCTTTCCGAGCGACATGATGTCGTCACACTTCATCCATGCCTACGGGGTGGCCCGCCTGGCCCGGTGGGGCCTGCTGGACCGCCTGCTCAAGACGGGTTGCCCGCCGGTCGACCGGTTGGCCTCCGACTGGGGGCCGATCCAGCTGACCGGCACTCCCCCGCCCTACGAGGGGTACCGGTTCGGGGTCTGCCCGCGCCGCATCGTGCTCGACCACCTGCTGCTCCAGGCGGCACAGGAGGCCGGCGTCGAGGTCGAGCAGGCCGCCGGGGTGACCGGCCTGCTCGGTGACGCCGACCGGGTCACCGGTGTCCGGCTGCGCCGGCAGGGCCGGGCCCCGGTCGACGTCACCGCGCGCTACGTGGTCGGGGCGGACGGAATGCGCTCCTTCGTCGCCCGCACTGTCAACGCCGAGGAATACCACACGATCCCGTCGCTGACCACGACGTACCTGACGTACTGGGAGAACCTCCCGATGGACCGGCTGCTGATCCACTGGCGGCCGGGCCGGTGCGTGCCCGCGATCCCCACCCACGACGGGCTCACAGTGGTCCTCTCCGGCTGGTCGCACGACGAATGGCGGCGCTACCGCAGCGACGTCGAGGGCAACTACCTGGAGACCGTGCGCACCCAGACCAGCCCGGAGTTCGCGGAGCGGTTCCAGGACGCGCGGCGGGTGCACAAGTTCGTCGGCACACATGACGTGCCGAACTTCTTCCGGAGGCCGTACGGGCCGGGCTGGGCGCTTGTCGGCGACGCCGGCTATCACAAGGATCCGGTGACCGCTCTCGGCATCTCCGACGCCTTCCGGGACGTGGAGCTGGTCAGCGACGCGCTGCACCAGAGCCTGGCCGGCGAGCGCACCGAGGAGGAGGCGTTCGGGCACTACCAGCGGCGACGCGACGAGTTGGCCGAGCCGATCTTCCGCTACACCATCGAGCAGGCCCGCTATCTGCCGCTGACCAACATGCAGATGCTGGTGCTGCGGGCCCTCGAGATCGACGACAACGCGCGGGACCGGTTCTTCGGGGTGCTCGCGGGCAGCGTGCACCCCGACGAGTTCGGCTCACTGTCCAGTGTGGCGACATTGCTGATGCGGACCGGTCTGATGCCCGGAGGGGCCAAATGACCTCGTCAGACGGTCAGGAACTCACCACCGTCGACGCCGATCACATTGCCGGTGATCCAGGACGATCGCGCCCGCGACAGCAGCACTACCGCCTCGGCCACGTCCTCTGGCGTGGTCAGACGACCGTGCGGGTTACCCAGACTGGCCCGCTCGCTCAGAGCGTCGCTGCCGGGGATGCGCCGGAACGACTCGGTGAGCGTGATGCCGGCCCGCAACGCGTTCACGCTGATCCCGTGCGGTGCCGCTTCCACGGCGAGCTGGCGCACGTGGCTCTCCAGAGCCGCCTTGGCCGCCGAGACCGGCCCGTAGTGGCTGGTGAAGCGTGCCGTGCCGGCACTGGTCATGGCGAAGACCTTCGAGCCGTCGACGAGCAGTCCCGCGGCGAACAGATCCTGGAACCAGTAGATCAGGCTGTTGGCCATCACGTTGAACGTCATGTCGATCTGCCTCGCGGTGGCGCCGGGCTGCTCGGGCAAGGGCAGCAGCGGCACCAGCGACCCGAAGGCCAGCGAGTGCATAAGCACCCGCACACCCGCCCCGTCGGTCAGCTTGCCCAGCTTGGCAACCACCTCGGCGCGGACGGAGGCGCTCGCCGCGTTGGCGTTGAAGAATTCGACGCGTACGCCGAAGGCACGCAACTCCTCGACCAACTGATCGACCTCGTGTTGCCGGCCCGACGTGTCGAGATGTACCCCGGCGATGTTGCAGCCGGCCGCCGCCAGACCGAGCGCGGTGCTCCGTCCCATTCCGGCCGAGACCCCGAGGATCAAGCTCCACTGGCCGTTCAACACGTCGTCCATCCGGTCCTCCTCGTTCCGTGCCGCTCAGCGGTCGCTCAACGTCAGTGCTGCCAGGTTGCCGTGCGGACTCGACGCGACCACGGTGGCCCGGCCGTGCACAGCCAGCAGGTCGAGCGCGGCGAGCAGGGGTGCGAGGGTCAGGTATGGCGCGTCGGCGGGGACGATCACCCAGGGCGTCCCGTCATCCTCCGGAGGCCGACCGTGGAAGCGACTGAAGCCGCCCGCCACTGTGGCCAACGGGGTGGCGCCCCGCTCGATCGCCGTCTGCCGCGACTCGAGCACCAGACAACACGCCCCTTCCCCGGCCATACCGCCCCCAGGTCGGTAGGCGGTGGGCCTTTCCTCGGTCGCACCGGCGAGGCCGAGTCGGGCCCGACCCCGTCGGATCGCCCCGGCCATCGTCAGGACCGCGTCGATGCCGGCGACCATCGGATTGGTCAGGGTCAGATTGAAGGCGCGCATCGCCCATCTCATCGACACGTGGCTGGCCGCCAGGTTCACCGAGAAGTTGGGCGCCTCGGCGGGGCTGAGCCAGTGCGCGCCCTCGGTGCGTACCGTCTGGTCGAGCCGACCGACGACCGGATCCGCGGCGAAGTTGGTGCCGACGGCCACACCCATCGACTCGGGTGCCATGGTCGCCGGGTCCAGCTTCGCGTCGGCCATCGCGAGCTGGGCGGTGGCGAGCAGAAACCGGGTTGCCGGCGTGAGGTACTTCCAGCCGCGGGCCCCGAGGTGCTCGGCCGGGTCGAACCAGCCGGCGGCACCGTCCGACGGGGCCGTTTCCGGTGAGACGAGAGAGGCCGATCCGGTCAACACCACGTCGCCGCTCATGCCACGCTCCCCAGCAGCACCGAGATGTTGTTGCCGCCGAACGCGTAGGCGTTGACCAGGGCGTGCCGTGCCCGGGTCGTGGACGCCACCTCCGGGAGGCGGATCGGGCAGGCGGGATCGGGATCGGCGAGCGGCACGTTGGGCGGGATCTCCCGACGCGCGACGATCAGCGCGGCGGTCAACAGGGCGAAGGCGCCGGCGGCTCCGCCGGTGTGGCCGAGCATCGCCTTCAGGCTGTACGCCGGCAGGGCGTCACCGGCCCCGAAGACCGCACCGAGGGCGCGGGCTTCGACCTCGTCGTTGAGCGGAGTGCCGGTTCCGTGCGGGACGACACAGTCGACCTCGTCTGGGCTGGCACCTGCCTCGGCCAGGGCGTCGCGCATCGCACGGACGATCTGCTGGGCGCCCCGGTCCGGCGCGGTCGGGTGGTGCCCGTCGCAGCTCCAGCCGGCTCCGGCCACCGTCGCGTAGCCGCGACGGCCGCGACGGCGGGCGCTCGACTCGGACTCGACCACCATCATCGCGGCGCCCTCACCGAAGATCGTGCCGCGGCGACCGGCGTCGAACGGCCGGCACACCACCGGGTCGAGCGCACCCATCCGGTTGAAGCAGGCCACCCCGACCCGCGTGTATCCGTCGGCACCGCCGGCGAGCACGATGTCCGCCGCGCCGTCACGGATCAGGTCGGCGGCCAAACTGACGCTGTACGCCGAGGCGGAGCACGCGGTGCTCACGCTGGTGACCGGACCGCCGAGACCGAGGCCGCTCGCGAGCGTCGCGGCGACCTTGAACGGGAACGCTGTGACGCCCTCCGGCCCGGGACCGTCGTCCGGTGCCCACTCGAAGAGGCTGACGTCGCCCACGCCGGTGCCCACGCTCACGCCGACCTCGGCGAGGTCGCCACCGGCCAGGCCCGCGTCGGCGAGCGCCTCCCGGGCCGCGGCGAGCGCGAAGGTCGACGTACGCCCCGGAGTGCCGGCACCGGAGTCGGATTCGACGGGCATCGGCGGCACCGCGTAGAGCAGCCGATTGTCCATGTCGGCCCGGGGATCGTCGACGGGTGCGGGAACGCTGCGCGCACTGGCGAGCCCGGCCCAATAGGCGTCCACCCCGTTTCCGACGCAAGAGGTGACGCCCAGGCCGGTAATGAGTATCCGCTCCAACTGTGCCCCCCGCGCCGCGAATTTCGACAACCGCTTCGAGTATAGGTATGCAACGCCGTGAACAACAGTCTCTGAGGGAGCCGCAGACGTGGAGCACGAAGTCGTTACCTACAACCCGATGTCGCCCGGATATTTCGCTGATCCCTATCCGCACTATTCGCAACTTCGGGCCGAGAACCCGGTTCACCTGACCAAATTCGGATTTTTTATCGTCACTCGATACGAGGATGTGCTGGCCGCGTACGAAAATCCGCTGCTCTCCCGCGACACGCGTGGCTGGAACGGATTCCGCGATTGGCGGCGCAGCCCCGACGACGGGCCGCTGGAGAAGATGATGAGCAACTGGCTCGTCATGATCGATCCGCCTCGACACACGCCACTGCGGGAGATCCACGAACGCGCGCTGAGCCCCGCCGTGCTGGCCGGCTGCCGTCCCGCGGTCGCCGCCCTGGTGCACGAACTGCTCGCGCCGGGGCTCGCGGCCGGCGGGCTGGACCTGGTCGGCGACTTCGCCAACCCGCTCCCGGTCTACGTGATCAATCATCTGCTCGGCCTACCTCGGGCCGACTGGGAGCAGTTCGTGGCCTGGTCCCGGGCCATCTCGCTGACGTCGGAGCCGATGCTGACCCGCAAGGTGCTCCAGGCCGGGCAGGACGCGTTGACCGCCATGTACGAGTACTTCGGATCACTCGTCGACAGGCGCACCGCACACCCCGGCGACGATGTCCTGAGCCTGCTCGCCCAGGGCACGACGAACGCCCGGATGACCCGGGAGGAGTTGCTGGACAGCCTCGTGTTCCTCTACCAGGCGAGTCACCCGACCGGCACCCAGATGCTCGCGCTGGGGCTGTTGTCGCTGGTCAACCACCCCGACCAACTGGCCGCACTGCGCGCCGACCCGGGCCTGCTGCCGACCGCGATCGAGGAACTCCAGCGTTTTGACGGCCCGGTGCAGATGAACGACCGAGTCGCGAGCGTCGATCTCGACCTCTTCGGCCAGCACATTGAGGCGGGCCAGCTGGTGCGACTCTGCCTCGCCTCGGCCAACCGCGACCCGGACGCGCTACCCGGCGCCGAGGAACTGGACATCACCCGCGAGAAGCCCCGCCACTTCGGGTACGGGCACGGTCTGCACTACTGCGTGGCCGCGGCGCTGGGGAGGATACAGACCCAGGAGAGCTTCGCCGCGCTGCTGGCCGGAGCACCTGACCTGCGAATCCCTGACGTCAAGCTGCGTTTCCTGCCGTCGGCGAGCAACCGGGGTCTGGCCGCCCTGCCGGTGTCGTTCTGACGGTCCGGTCCGAGCCGGGGCGGCAATTCCGCCCCGGCCACCGGGCCGTCCACGCGCGATCGCGCCCACCAGGGATCGCGCGGCCAGGCCCTCGGGCGCGCCGCGCGTCCCAGCCGGTCGGGCGCGCCCCGCGTCCTGGCCATCAGGGCGTGCCGTGCGTCCCGGCCATCGGGCGCCCCGCGCGTCCCGGCCGCCGTGATGGCGCACCCGGTGCCTGCGCCGCCCGGGTGCGACGTCGCCCTGGCCGATGTCGACGTGCCGGGCACCCAGGTCGACAAGCACTTGTAGGCGTGTCGGGCTGCGGTCGGGGCCGCGCCCGCGGAGCCTCCCCGGACATGGCGACGCGGCCGCAACGCTGCGGCCGCGTGGCACATGGGGCTGGTCAGGCTGCCGCCAGCTTCTCCTCGACCATCTCGCGCACCTCTCCGAACGAGGTCATGTCGCGCACCTCGTCCTCCGAGATCTTGATCTCGTATTTGCGCTCGAGCGCGACCAGCACCTCCAAGGCCTTCAGCGAGTCGACGCCAAGCTCGGCGACGAAATTCGCATCGTCGGTCACGCTTTCCGGATCGAGGTCGAGCACGTCGGCAA
The DNA here is from genome assembly GCF_040649215.1 of Micromonospora sp. NPDC049044. NCBI lineage: Bacteria > Bacillati > Actinomycetota > Actinomycetes > Micromonosporales > Micromonosporaceae > Micromonospora > Micromonospora sp. NPDC049044. The sequence goes on from NZ_JBEZFA010000004.1 coordinate 80,547, forward strand.
CGAAACGGCGCAGCTCTTCCGGATCGAGTGTTCTAACGCTCGAGGACATCCGTCGACTCCTATTCAATCGCATCAGGACGCGACCCCCCGATGAGGACGCAAAAGCCGAATTCAGGTTACCCTGGAAGGGCAGTCGGACAACAGGGCTTGAGTGGTTCATATCAAAGGAACAAGATGCGCTCCGCAATGATCAACAGCTTGGTTATTTCATGATCCTCGGATACCCCTAGTCCCGGCAACAATCGCTTGTCCGACATTCCGAGCCGATCCAGCGCGCTAGCCGACACCAGCACTCGCGCGTCATCGTCGAGCAGTCGCCGGATGGCCGCCCGGTAGTCGGGATAGACACCCCAACCGGCGCCGCCCAGCTCGATCGGCCCCGGCGGTGCGGTGTCGATCGCATACGTCGCGGCGAGCCCGCGCAGCAGCACCACCATCGGGGACTGTCGGTGCAGGCCGTGCGCCAGCCACAACTCGTGCGCGTACTGCTCCTCGATCGCGCCGCGGTGGGCCCGCTCCAGAATCGCCACTGTCGTCATTTGGTCCCCAGCACCAGGCTCACGTCGGCTGCCCGGGAGCGCTCGACGAACTCGTACGGCGGACGGATGCGCACCGCCGGGATCTGCGCCGACGCCCCCCGCTCCTCGGCGCAGTAGCGGCAGACCAGCCACGCCAGCCGACCGGCGGACCAGTCGATCAGGTGTGTGGCGAGCGCAGCGGACGACGGGTAGTCGCGGTCCCACTCGGTCAGGTTGCGTGGCTTGGTCGGGGCCAGGCCGGTAACCGTCAGCGCGGTCGAGTAACCGCAGGTCCAGAGAGTCGTCTGATGGCCCTGCCGGACCGCCTCCTCGGCCATACGGACCGCCGTGGTGAAGAGATCCGACTCGTACGGCGCTCCGATCAACCCCAGAAACAGGGACCGGCCATCGGCAGGGGCAGCCATCTCAGTGCCACACCGGGACGCAGCCCGCCGCCATGAGCATGCTTACCAGATTGGGCATACCGCCCAGGCGAACGCCCTCGGGGTAGTCCTCGGGGAGAAGACCACGGGTGCGCACCGAACTCTCGTCGGCCCAGACCTCGACGCCGGCGTCGACCAGGCTCGTCACCGCCGGGGCACGTGCGCCGATCACGGCGTTCTGGATGAGGAAGACGGTCACCGGATGACCGGCGCGGCGCAACCCGGTGCCGAGCTCGAAGAACCGCGGCACGTCCGGGCTCTCCTGCTCGGCGCGGCTCTCCACCAGGAGGTACGACCGCACGACACTCACCCCGCCGGCCGCTGGAACGTGTCGCTGAGCAACGCCAGCACGCGCTTGTCGTACTCGTCGGTGGCGATCAGGCGCGCGGTCGTGTGGCTGGCACCGGGAACCCACCACACCTCGGCCTCCGGATAGTGCTTCAGCTGCGCACGGATGTCCTCCGGCCGGGCAACCGGGTCGGCCTCCCCCGCGATGAACAGCAGCCGGACGGAGTGATCGGATAGTTCCTGCGGCCAGGGCGCGGGCTTGAGGAAGAAGAGCGATGCCCGGGTGAAGAAGAAACGGGAGGCGGCCCGCATCGCCGGGCCGGCCAGGAAGCGCGGCAGCTTCGTCATCGTGGCGTCGAAGGTCCGCTTGATGGTGCCCTCGATGTCCAGAGTCGGCCCGCTGTCGCAGACCACCGCGCGGACCAGGCCCGGCTCGAGTCGGGCGCACTCCAGCGAGGTCCAGGCTGACATCGAGAAGCCGACGCAGGCGACCCGGAAGTCCCCAAGGTCGGACCGCGACCGCAACGAGGTCACGACGTTGTGGTGGTCGATCGCGTAGCGCGGGGACTGGCCTCGGAACAGTCGGTCGTCGGCGCTGTCGCCGTGGTTGCGCATGTCGAAGGTGAGGACGTGGTAACCCGCCTCGTGCAGGGTCTTGGCCAACGGCATGAGCATGCCGCTGTTGCGGCCCATGCCGTGGCCGAGGACGACGACGACCTGCTGTTGCCCGGCTTCCTCGGCGGTCTGCGCCACGGTGTCGCCGCCCGCCTCCGGAGCTGGGATGAACCAGCAGGCCAGGGCGACGCCGTCGGCACCGGCAACGGTGATTCGCTCGGCCGGCAGGTCGAACGACGCCGGTGTCTGCCGAACCGCTCGGCGCTTGGGGTGATAGACGCTCCAGGCTGCGCGGGTCATGACCCAGGCCGCCACGCCCAACGGGACGATCGTCACCACGCTCGCCAGGTCGACCAACCGGGACGGCTTAGCCCGCAAGTGCCTCACCCCCATTTTCCCATTGCATCCACTCTACATTTAGGGGTACCCCGAAAGACCACCCCTATCTTCAACTTCGGGGTGATCAACGATGGTGCACAGTGCTCAATGTCGGATACATCTCCGGTAGGCTCGTGGCCTCACGAGGGAAGGGGAAGTGTTGATCTCCAGAGCCACGCCTCTCTCACACTCGCCGCAGGTCGTGAGCCGCCACCCCGGCGGGCTCGTGTGCACAATGGATATTGATCCAGCCGAGCCGGTGCTCGCCGGCCACTTCCCCGGCTTTCCGATCTTCCCTGGCGTCTGCCTGGTCGAATGCGCTCTGCAGGCCGCCTACCAGCACCGACCGGCCGCCCAGTTGACAAGTGTCCACCGGGTCAGGTTCATCAAACCGGTGTTCCCGGGTGATCGGTTGACCATCAACATCGACTTTCCGGCTGATGCTTGCTCGGCCCAGATCTCGACCGGTCGACCTGACGGTTTGGTCAGCGAGGCGGCCTTGATCGTCCTACGTTTCGCGGAGGGCGGGGAGAATGGACACCGCTGAGATCAAGCGGATACTGCCGCACCGATTCCCGATGCTGTTGATTGATCGCGTCGACTCCATGATTCCGGGCGATTCGCTGATTGCGACAAAGGCCGTCACTGCGAATGAACCGTGCTATGCCGGCCTGCCCGACGAAGCGGCCGACTATTCCTATCCGTTCACCCTGCTCGTCGAGTCGTGGTGCCAGGCGGCCGGGGTCCTCGCCGTCCACGGCACGCCCAACCCCGACGTGCTCGCCGGTCGGGTGACGCTGTTCGGGGCGATCAACCGCATCGAGGTGCTCGCGCCGGTCCACCCGGGTGACCAGGTGACCCATCACGTGCGGGCACTCAAGCTGCTCTCCGACGCGGCGGTGTTCACCGGCGAGTCCACTGTGGCCGACGTTCCGGTGTTGCGGGTCGGTCAAGTGATCATCGCGCTACGCGAGGCTGCCGAGCTGCGCAGCCCCGCGTGACCCCGCAAGACTCGAGCTCGGGAGGTTGAGATGGACGAACGACGGCCGACCGCGGTGGTCACCGGCGGGTCACGCGGGATCGGGGCCGCGATCGTGCGACGCCTCGCCGCCGACGGCTTCGACGTGAGTTTCTGCTACCACGCCAGTCCCGTCGCGGCCGAACAGGTGCGCGAGGCGGCGTCCGCCGGTGGCACCCGGATCCGCGCCCACCAGGTGGACGTCCGCGACTACGCCGCGGTGAAGAAGTTCGTGGACGCCGCGGAGGAGGATCTCGGCCCGGTCGACGTGATGGTCACCAGCGCTGGCATCGTGCGTGACAACCCGATGGTGATGATGCGCCCGGAGGACTGGCGCGAGGTCGTCGACGTGAACCTCGACGGCACCTATAACGCCTGCCGGGCCACGATCTTCTCGATGATGAAGCGCCGCTCGGGCTGCCTCGTCACGCTCTCCTCCGTGGTCGGCCTGCGGGGCAACGCCACCCAGACCAACTACTCGGCCAGCAAGGCGGGCATCATCGGGTTGACCCAGTCGCTGGCCAAGGAGGTCGCCCAGTTCGGTATCCGGGCGAACGTGGTGGCCCCCGGCATGATCGAGACGGAGATGACGGCGGCGCTCACCGGACGGATCCGCGAGCGGGCGCTCAAACAGATCCCCATGGGTCGGATGGGCACGGCCGACGAGGTCGCCGACCTCGTCTCGTTCCTCGCCTCGGACCGGGCGCGGTACATCACCGGCCAGGTCTTCGCGGTGGACGGTGGGATCGTGCTGTGAAGGCCGCACGCTTCTACTTCTCGCTACGCAGCCCGTACTCGTGGCTTGCCTACCGCGATCTCGTGAGCGTCCACACCGACGTCGCCGACGTCATCGAGTGGCGGCCCTTCTGGGAGCCCGACGAGGAGTCGCGGGCAGCGCTCACCGACAGCGGCGGCGCATTTCCCTATGTGAACATGTCCCGCGCCAAGGCGCTCTACATCCTGCAGGACGTGCGCCGGCTCGCCCAGCGCCGCGGTCTCGCCATCACGTGGCCGGTCGACCGCGCCCCGCATTGGGAGGTGGCCCACCTGGCCTACCTCGCCGCCGAACGCCTCGGCCGGGGCCGCGCCTTCATCGATGTCGTCTACCGCGCGCGCTGGGAGGAGGGCCGCGACATCAGCGACCCCGCCACGATGGCCGCTATCGCCATCGAACTGCAGCTGAGCCCGGAAGAATTAAGCAATGCGGTATCCGACCCGCAGTTGCGCGCCGACGGGCTCGTCGCCCTCCGCCGCATCGACAAGGACGGCGTCTTCGGCGTTCCGTTCTTCGTGCACGGCCGCGAGAAGTTCTGGGGGCTGGACCGCCTCCCCGACTTCGTCGCCGCGGTTCGCGCCGACCGGCGGTCGGACAGCGAATCGGCGAAGCTGGTCGCGGCGACCGCCCCGACCAGCACGGACGACCAGGTATCCGTCACCGTGAGCCCGGGAGGCGATCAGGGCCACGCCGGTGGTTGCGGATAAGCGACACCCACAACCGCGGCCGGGTCAGACAGTCGTTTTCGAGACCGGCCGGGCCGGGGCGGGTTGGGGACGGCTCGGCGTGACGAGGAAGACACCGACCACACCGGCCAGAACCGCGAGAAGTGCGCAGAAGCCGAAGACCTCACGGTAGGCCGTCAGGCGAGCGGCGTCCTGCCCGGCGAGGACCGCAGCCAGGACGGCGACGCCGAGGGCTCCGCCGATCTGCCGAGCGGTCTGGTTGAGGCCGGTGGCGGCGGCGAAGCGCTGGGGCTGCACGGAGAGGGCGGCCGCCGTGGAGACGCCGGTGGTGATCACGCCGATGCCCACGGCGCCGAGCGCCGCGGCCGGGAGGAAGAAGGACGCGAAGTGGGGTGTGTCGGGTGCCCACAGCGCGAAGAGCCCGGCGCCCGCGGCCATGACGAAGGCGCCGAGGAGCACGGCGGCGCGCAGACCGAGCCGGTGGATGAAGCGGCCGGTCAGGACCGCGACCACTGCGGTCAGCACAGCGGTGGGACTCATCGCCAGGCCCGCCCGCAACTCGCGGTAGTGCCAGATCTCGGTCAGATACAACACCGAGCAGAGCATCCAGGCGAAGAGGGCCCCGCCGTACAGCAGGGAGGCGAGGTTGGACACGGCGAACCCGCGGTTGCGCCAGAGCGCGATCTCGATCGTCGGCACCGGATGGCGCAGCGACCGCCACACCGTGAGCGCTCCGGCCGCGACAGCTCCGGCCAGGCAGGCGATCGTCCGGAGGTCGCCCCAGCCCCAGTCACCGCCCTCGGTGACGCCGAGGACGGCCAGGCCGACCGCGCCCGCGAGCAGTGTCGTGCCGATCAGGTCGGGCAGACGGCCGCCCGCGCTCCGGCCGGCCGGCAGCACCACGGCCCCGAGCACGATGAGCACCCCGAGCGGCAGGTTGATCACGAAGACGGAGCGCCAGCCGAACGCGTCGACCAGGATGCCGCCAAGCGCCGGGCCGAGCGCCGCGGCGAGGGCACCCGCCGCGCTCCACGCCCCGATCGCGGCCCCGCGCCGGGCCGCCGAGGTGTCGTGCAGGACGATGGCGAGCGACGCCGGGATCATGGCGGCGGCACCGACCGCTTGGAGGCCCCGGCCGACCAGCAGTACGGCCAGGTTGGGCGCGAGCGCGTCGAGCAGCGACATCGCGGTGAAGATGCCGACGCCGGTCATGAAGAGAGCCCGCCGGCCGATCACGTCCGCGATGCGGCCCGCCGGCGCCAGCAGCGCGGCGAAAACCGTGGCGTAAATGGTGATGACCCAGGAGGCGTCGGCAACCGTCACGCCTGGGTACGACGTGATCAGATCGGGAATCGCCAGATTGACTACTGTGACATCGAGAAGAGCGAGAAATGCCGCTCCGCAGGACAACAGGAGAGGGAGCGAGGCTGATTTACCGACGACTGGAGCTTCATCCGGCACAATCCCGCCCCCGTCCGAGTCAACGCGGTTTACACTAGGTCGCGGCCGGAGTGGCGTCAAGACCCAGCGCTGTCCGCACCAACACTCATCGTGATCTCGCTGACCGCGACCATCCCGTCCCGCCAGCGGGTGAGCATCGCCCCCGGTGTGCCGTCATCCCACCTGAGCTGCACATGCGCGGTGTCCGGGCTCTCGATGCGCACCCCGTCGAGCACCATCGTCTGCTGCGGCGGACGCCGCCGGTAGGCCGCGGCGAGCGCGTCCCGCCCGACGATCGGTGGCACCGGAAGATCAGTGAATGTCACTCGCGCATCCTCGGTGAATGTCTGCGCGAACGCCTGCCAGTCGCCCGACCGCACGCATTCGTTGAACAATGCCGTGTGCGCCTCGACGGCTTGTCGCAAATCCTCGGCCATGCCGGCAGCTTACCGCCGCAATCGCGCCGCACCACCCCCGACGCGGGCCGATTCGCCATATCCGACGGCTGGTCCAATGATCCAGCAGACCCAACGAAGAGACGGCCACCTCGGACGTGTCCGAGGTGGCCGTCTGATCGCGAACCGCGCGTCAGCCCTTCAGGAGCTGCCGCGCCATCACGATGCGCTGCACCTGGTTGGTGCCCTCGTAGATCTGGGTGATCTTGGCGTCACGCATCATCCGCTCGACGGGGTAGTCCCGCGTGTAGCCGTAACCGCCGAGCAACTGCACCGCATCGGTGGTGATCTCCATGGCCGCGTCCGAGGCGAAGCACTTGGCCGCCGCGCCGAAGTAGGTGAGGTCCGCGTCGCCCCGCTCGGACCTGCCGGCGGCCGCGTACGTGAGCTGCCGGGCCGCCTCCAGCTTCATGCCCATGTCGGCGAGCATGAACTGGATGCCCTGGAACTCCGCCACCGCCTTGCCGAACTGTCGACGCTCGGCCACGTACCCCTTGGCGTAGTCGAGCGCGCCCTGCGCGATCCCGACGGCCTGCGCGGCGATGGTGACCCGGGTGTGGTCCAGGGTCGTCATCGCGGTGGCGAAGCCGGTGCCCTCCGCGCCGATCATCCGGTCGGCGGGAATCCGCACGTTGTCGAGGTAGACCTCGCGGGTGGGCGAGCCCTTGACGCCGAGCTTCTTCTCCGGTGCGCCGAAGCTCACACCGGCGTCGGACTTCTCCACCACGAAGGCCGAGATGCCCCGGGAACGGGCCGCCGGGTCGGTGACGGCGAAGACGGTGTAGAAATCGGAGACGCCCGCGTTGGTGATCCACCGCTTCACGCCGTTGAGCACCCAGTGATCCCCGTCACGCGCCGCCCGGGTCGTCATCGAGGCGGCGTCGCTGCCCGCCTCCGGCTCGGAGAGGCAGTACGAGAACATCGCCTCCCCGGCCGCGACCGGAGTCAGGTAGCGGCGCTTGAGCTCCTCGGAACCGGACAACAACAGCGGCATGGTGCCGAGCTTGTTCACCGCAGGGATCAGCGAGGAGGACGCACAGGCGGCGGCCACCTCCTCGATCACGATGGCCGTGGCCAGCGCGTCAGCGCCCGCGCCGCCGTACTCCTCGGGGATGTGCGGGGCGTGGAAGTCGGCCGCCCGCAGCGCGTCGTAGGACGCCTTGGGAAACTCCCCGGTCTCGTCGGCCTCGGCGGCGTGCGGGGCGACCTTCGCCGCGCAGACCTCACGAACCGCCTCGCGGATGGCCTGGTGCTCCTCGGGCAACCGGTAGACGTCGAACAACTCGCCTGCGGCCATGTTGGGCCCCTCCCCTTCACCGCTATCATGCGCAGTCTGTGACGACTCCTGACCGCCGACCGCGCAGACTGAAGACTACCGACTGCAGTTCAGGTGATGTTACCGGCGCGTAGGTATGGGCATGGGGGTGCACCCACGCCGCTGGGCGATGATGGAAGACAACAGTGAGCCACCCCTCCGGTGCCCGGCCAGGCGCCGCAGCAGAATGCGACGCGACGACGCGCCGCCAGTGCGAGCGGAGAAGACAGGCGTGACGATCCCCTACCCCACCATCCAGCCGACCCCCGCCATCGCCGCGGTCGCACCGCCCTCGGGCGCGCCTCGACCGCGGGTGACGTTCCTGGGGACCGGCTACCTCGGTGCGACGTACGCCATCTGCTACGCCGAGCTGGGCTACGACGTGCTCGGGTTCGACGTCGACGCCGACAAGATCGCGATGCTGAACGCCGGACAGGTGCCGATCCACGAGCCCGGCCTGGACGAGCTGCTGCGGCGCAACCTCGCCGCCGGTCGCCTCCGGTTCAGCACCGACATCGCCGAGACCGCCGACTTCGGTGACGTGCACTTCATCTGCGTGGGCACCCCACAGCGGGCCGACGGGATGGGCGCCGACCTGTCGTACGTCGAGGCGTCGGTGACCAGCCTCGCGCAGCACCTCACCCGCAAGGCGCTCATCGTCGGCAAGTCCACCGTGCCGGTCGGCACCGCCGACTGGGTGGAGCAACTGGTCGGCAAGCACACCCCCCACGACCTGGGCGTCGAGGTGGCGTGGAGCCCCGAGTTCCTGCAGGAGGGCTTCGCCGTCGACGACGTCCTGCGCCCCAACCGGATCGTGGTCGGCGTGAAGAGCGAGTGGGCCAACGGCATGCTCTACGCCGCGCACAAGGGCGTGTTCGACCTGGCCGCCACCGAGGACCGCGAGGTGCCGCTGGTGGTCACCGACTTCGCCACCGCCGAGCTGGTCAAGGTCGCCGCGAACGCCTTCCTGGCCACCAAGATCTCCTTCATCAACGCGATGGCCGAGGTGTGCGAGGCCTCCGGTGGCGATGTCAGCCAGCTCGCCCGCGCGATCGGCTACGACCCACGGATCGGCAACCGGTTCCTCCAGGCCGGCCTCGGCTTCGGCGGCGCCTGCCTGCCCAAGGACATCCGGGCCTTCCAGGCCCGCGCCCAGGAGCTGGGTGCCGGCGAGGCGCTGCGCTTCCTGCACGAGGTCGACCTGATCAACCTGCGCCGTCGTACCCGGGTGTTGCAACTCGCCTCGGATCTGCTCGGCCGCCGCTCCGGTCCGGCCGGTCCGGACTTCTCCGGCACCCGGATCGCCGTGCTCGGTGCGACCTTCAAGCCCAACACCGACGACGTCCGCGACGCTCCGGCGCTCGCCGTCGCCGCGCTGTTGCACAAGGCCGGCGCCGAGGTGCACGTGTACGACCCGCAGGGCACCGAGAACGCCCGCCGCGCGGTGCCCGAGCTGACCTACGAGACCGGCATCAACGAGGCGGTCACCGGGGCGGACCTGGTCTGCGTCCTCACCGAGTGGGCCGACTTCCGCAACGCCGACCCGGTCGCCCTCGGCGAGTTGGTGAACGGTCGCAAGGTGGTCGACGGTCGAAACTGCCTCGACTCGGCGCTCTGGACCCAGGCCGGTTGGGAATACCGGGGCATGGGCCGCCCCTGATCGGAGCACTCCCGCCGGTCGGCCACCGAACCTCTCGGTGGCCGGCCGGTGTCGTTGTTTGCCCCGGACCCGCCGACAACAGTCGAAATCCGGGCCAGCTTTGGGCATGCTGCGACAGTGGAAGTCCACAGTGCGGGTGGAGGGGTGTCGTGGCGAACTTTCAATGCTCCTCGTGCGGCCGGGAGATCAAGCCGGCCGTCCACTGCCCACACTGCGGGGCTGACCAGCCGCAATGGGTAGAACACCTGGCGGACATCGAGCGTTCCATAGCGGAGATGAAGGCGCGCGACGCCGCCATCGCCCGCGAGCAGCGGCAGATCGCCGCGAAGATGCAGGCCGCGCTCTTCCAGCGGGACATCCTCGCGCACGCCGGTGAGGAGCGGCTCAAGCAGGCCACCCGGCCCCGCCGGGTGCTCCGCCGCCGCCCCGGCCGGCGGCCACCGACCGCCGGCACGTCGGCGCCACCCCGGGTGCCCCGCCAGGGCACCCCGGCCGCCCCCGCGGACCCGCCCCCGCCGGGGCCGAGCTGGCTGGACGCTGACGATCCGGCGCACCCGCCGGAGGCCTCGTCGCGCGAGGTGCAGAACATCCCCCTCGGGCTCGGCGCGTTGCTGCTCGCGGTGGCCGCGGTGGTCTTCGCCGCGGTCGCCACCAGCTCGATGGACGCGCTGGCCCGGCTCGGCATCCTGGTCCTGGCCACGGTGCTGATGTTGCTCGCCCCACCGGCGCTGGCCCGGCGCGGGCTCACCTCCACCGCCGAGACCATCGCCGCGGTGGGCCTGCTGCTGGTGCCGCTCGCCGGCAACGCCCTCTGGGCCGTGGACCGGATCGGCGCCGGCGGCGCCTCCGGCACTGTCTTCGCCGGGGTGCTCTTCGCGGTCACCGCCGCCGTCGCCCTCGGGTACGCCGGCTGGACCGGTCTGCGCGCACCCCGGTTCGCCACAGTGCTCGCCGCGCAGCCGGTGCTGCCGCTGTTGGCGTACGACCAGGTCACCGGTCCGGGCGGCTGGGCTCTGGTGCTGGCCCTGGTCGCCCTCATCGACCTCTGGCTGGCCCGTTCCGGGGTGACCCTGGAACGCCCCGTCCGGCAGGACGTGCCATCGACGGGCACCACCTCGGCGCCCCGCCCGCGCAGCGCCGAGACCCGGCCGGAGGGCGACCCGGAGGAGGCCGGCGAGCTGATCGACGCCGGCGCGGGTTCCGCCGACACCCGGCCGACCCGCCCCGTCCCCGGGCTGGGCGAGCTGACCTGGGTGCTGCACGCGGTGGCGGTCGCGGTCGCGCTGGCGTACGCGGTCACCGCCCTGCTCCGGGCGCAGACCGTGCCGACCGCCACCGGGGCCGGGGTGGTGCTGCTGCTGGCCGCCACGATCGGGCTGGCCGGCGCGCTGGTGCTGCGTCGCCCGCCGCTGCCCGACGTCGCGGCAGGCATCGTCACGCTTGCCGTGATCGGGGCGCTGAGCCGGATCGCCTCGGTGGCCGTCCCGGGCCGGGCACTGCTGCTGATCGCCGCTGTCATCACGGTGACCGGGCTGGCCGTGCGTGCGGTCCCCGAGGCGGCCCGACGTGGCCCGCAGCTCGCCTCGGCGGTGGCGCTTACCGTCAGCGGGCTGGTGGTCGCCGGTGGCGCGCTGCGCGCCGGGGTGGCGCCGGTTCGGGCGGCACTGCCCGCCTGGGATGCCGACCTCGACAGTTATCCGGCCGAGTTGGCCGCCGCGGTCGGGCCGACCACGTGGCAGCTCGCGGCTGCCGCCTTCCTGCTCACCATCGCGGCGGTGCTGGCCCTGCCCACGGAGATCCGCCGGGAATTCGCGGTGGCCGGCGCGGCGCTCACCGCGTTGGCCGTGCCGGCCTCGCTCGGTCTCGGTTGGGCCACGGCACCCTGGCCGATGGTGATCACCGCGATCGGCATCGGCGTGATCGGGCTCTCCGCCCGCACCGACCGGGCGGCGACGGCACACGCCATCGGGGCGGCCGTGGTGGGCCTGCTCGGCGCGGGTGCCAGCCTGTCACGCCCCACCCTCACCGCAGCGGTCCTGCTCACTCTGTTCGTGGCCGGCACGCTTGTCACGCTGGCACCCCGGATCCGGATCGCCTCGGCCGCCTCCGACACGGTCACCGCCTGGGCCGCCGGTGGCGCGGCGTTCGCGCTGCCCGGGGCGGTGGCCGCGTTCGTGGCCGCCAACGTCCCCACCGACCCGACCCCCACCCCGGCCAGCCTCCGGGAGGCGACGGTTCCGGTCCTGGCGGCAAGCTTCCTGGCGGTCTGCGCGACCCTCGGCTACGCCGCCGTCGTGCAGGTCTCCCAGCGGCGCATCCCCGCACCGCTCTCGGTGGGCACCGGGCTTGGCGCGTTGCTCGTGACCGCCGCCGCGTTCGGGGCGCCCGGCGCGACCGTCGCCGACGCCTGGGTGGGCGCGCTGCTGCTGGTCGCCGCGGTGCTGCTGTTCCTGGCCCCATCCATCGACGCCGGCCGGCGCGCCGACCTCACCCTCGACGGCTCGGACCTGGCCGCCGCAGCGGTCACCACCGCCCTGATCGCCACGCTGGTGCGGATCGGGGCGGTGCTCGCCCCGGGCGGGCAGTTGGCGATGGCCGCCGCACTGGTCCTGGTGGTCGCCGTGGGCGCACGCACCATGCCGGAGGAGTGGCGACGCGGACCGATCCTCGGTCTCGCCGCCGGCGGGCTGCTGATCGGCGTACTCGCCGGTTGGTCGGCGGTGCGCGGTGGGGTCGGCGTGCTGGCCACCCCCGGCCCGATCTGGCGGGGCGACCTGAGCGGCTGGCCGGCCTCGCCCGTCGGTGGGGCCACCTGGCAGGCACCGGTCGCGCTGGCACTGTTGGCCCTCGCCGCCGGCATCCTGCTCCCGCCGCCCTGGCGGTGGGACGTGTCCGGCGGGGCCGTGGTGCTCGCCACTATCGGCGCCCCGGCCGCGTTCGATCTGGCCTGGTGGTCGCCGGTCCTGGTCGGCGGGATGGTCGCCACCGTGTACGGGATGGCCGCGGTGGCCACCGAGGAGCCACGCGCCGCGCTGTCCCGGGCCACAGTGGCCGGGGTGGTCGCGCTGCACGCCGCCGGAGCCGGCCTGGTCCGGCCCTGGACGACGGCGCTGGCCCTGGGCAGCATCGCGCTCATCGGGGTGGTGGTGGCGACGCTGGCCCGCGTGCTGGCCGGCCCACAGGTGACCGACATCGACACCGAGGGGATGCCACCGCACCTGGTGCAGATCGGTGGCGCGGCGATCGGTGCCGCGCTGCTGGCCCTCCCCGGAGCGGTGGCGGCGCTTGCCGCCGAATTCGACAACTCGGCGCAGGTGGTGCTGACCGCCGCGCTTGCCGCGTCCAGCCTCGGTCTGGCCGCCGTGGCCGCGGTCCGCCGGCAGGTGCCGCAATACCTGCCCTGGGTCAGCGTCGCGGTGGTCGGCGGGGCCAGCATCAGCGCTCTCGCCGCCATCCCCACCGGCCTCCCGGCGGGCGTCTACGCGGCCGCCGCCGCCCTGCTCGGCGTGTTGGCCGAGCTGATCCGAGCGGCCACCGTGCCGCCCACCGGCTCCGCCCAGCCGGTCCGACGCTGGGCGGTACGGCTCGACGGGGCACTGCGGCGACTGCCGGACGATCCGCAGCGGCGTCGGTGGCGGGTCAACCCGGCTGCGGGCGCACTTGCGGCGGCGGCCCTGCCGACCGCCCTGGCCCTCGCCTCGATCGCACCGGCGCTGGTCGTCGCACTGGTCGAGCCCCACCGCACCCTGACCCGGATCTGGCAGGGCCCGCCGCCGGAGTTGCTCACCCCGCCGGCCGATGTGGTCAACCCGACGCACGTGCTGACGGCGCTGCTGCTCACCGCGACCGCGGCGCTGGCCGCCACCGGGTTCAGCGGCGGTCGGCGTTCCCGGGCCGTGCCGGTGGTGCTGCCCGGGGCGGCCGTCACCCTGCTCATCGCACCCATCGCGTTGGGCCTGGGCTGGCCCGCCAGCACCGTCGCCGCGCTCTCCGTCTTCACCATCGCGATGCTCGGTCTCGCGCTTACCCCGCCGCCGCCGCTCGCCGAACGGGCCCGTTCGCTACGGCTGGCCCGGGTGCTGGTGTTCGTCATCGGTCTGGCCGGCGGCAGCGCCGGGCTGGCCGGCAGCCTGGCCGACCGGCAGCTGACCCTGTTCACCCTGGGCAGCGGTGTCGGGGTGGGCGCGGTCGGGGCGCTGTTCGGCACCACCCAGCGGGCGCGCATCCTCGGCTGGCTCTTCGCCTCCCTCATGGCGCAGCTCTTCGTCCTCACCGCCGGTCTGGTCGCCGGGCTGGCCGCGGTCTGGTCCGCGTTCGGGGTGCTCGCGGTCGGGGCGGTCCTGCAGGTGCTCGCCGCGACCCTGCCCCGGCTGCGCCGCCCCGAGGCGCAGCGGGAAGCATCCACTGTGGAGTGGACTGGTTACGCTGCCGCGCTGATCGCGTTGGCCCTGGCCTTCGACTCGCCGCGACACATCGCCGCCCTGCTCGCCGCCTGGGGTGCGGTCCTCGGTGTCGCGGCGACCCGGCCCGGCCGCCGCCCGGTGGAACGCCGGATCCTGTTCTGGGCCGTGGTGGTCTGCGAGATCACCGCGTGGTGGATCCTGATGCGGGTCGCCAACGTGGCGCTGCCCGAGGCGTACACGCTGCCGTTCGCCGCGTTGGCCCTGCTCGTCGGCGTCCTGGAGCTGCGCCACCGAGCGGACCTGAGCAGTTGGGTCGCGTACGGGCCGGCACTTGTCGCCGCGTTTGTCCCGACGCTGGCCATCGTGCTGGCCACCGAGTCCAGCACGGTGCGGCAGATGCTGCTGCTACTCGGCGCGGTCGCGGTGTTGATCTTCGGATCGTCCAGCCGGCAACAGGCACCGGTGATCGTCGGCGCCTCGGTCACCGCGATCGCCGCGATCCACGCACTCGTCAGCCTCGGCCCGTGGCTGGCGCTCATCCCGGTGGGCATCCTGCTACTCGTGCTCGGTGCGAGCAACGAGCGCCGCCGCCGGGCACAGGAACGCCTCCAGACCGCGCTCCGCGGCATGAGATGAACCGGAGGGCCACGGCGGGGTGGGTGCCGACGCAGGGTGAGTGGGCGCGGCTCAGGGCCCGGTTGGGTAGGGTCCGCCGAGTGATCTTTGCGGGCGCTGCTGACCGACGCGACCTACCGTGACCTCGATATCGCGGTGGCCGCTGCGCACGCCGGCAGCGGCGGTCGGGCTGCTGGCACTCGCCCTCACGCTCAGCGCCGCGACTATCTGCTACGACCTGACGAACTACGACGCGCTGTTCTACGTGCGCCCCGATGAGGCCGCCAACCGGAACGGCGTGGTGGATCTCGGCATCCAGGTCGTCATCCAGGTGACCTTGGCGGTGTGCGCGCTGAGCGTGGCTGGCTTGCTGCTGTGCATGGTGGGCCTCCTGCGCGGCCGCAGGTGGGCCCATGTGACGACCTGCATCCTGGCCACTCCGTACGCGCTCTGCGGCGGCCTGACTGTCGTCAACGATCCGGGCTCCTTCAGCAGCCAGCCGCAGCACGCATCGGCGCCGGCCTGGGTTCGCGTTGGAGACGCGCTGGCGCCGCCTCTGGTAGTAGCTGCGGCGATCGTCACGCTGATTCTGCTGTTCGTCCCGGTGGTGCACCGGCGCTTCCACCCACCGCAGATACCGGTGCGGCGCAGCTAGACGGGGCATGTGCCCGACTGTCTCCGCCGGCCACAGCCCTCGAGCCGGGGTGAGCGCCGGACCGGTGCGTTACCTGAGGCTCGCCTGGAGGGCGGCTTCCTTCTCCGCGACAAGCTTCTCCAGGTCCTGCTGGTAGGCCGCCATCCTGGCGCGCAACCCCTCGTCGGAGGCACCGAGGATCCGCACGGCGAGCAGGCCGGCGTTGCGGGCGTTGCCGATCGACACGGTGGCGACCGGGATCCCGGCCGGCATCTGCACGATGGACAGCAGCGAGTCCATGCCGTCGAGGTGCTTCAGGGGCACCGGCACGCCGATCACCGGCAGCGGCGTCACCGAGGCGACCATGCCCGGCAGCGCGGCAGCGCCCCCAGCCCCAGCGATGATCACCTGAAGGCCCCGGTCCGCGGCGGCCCGACCGTACTCGATCATTGCGACCGGAGTGCGGTGCGCCGAGATCACCCGCACCTCGTACGCCACGCCGAAATCGTCAAGCACCTCGGCGGCGGCCCGCATGGTTGGCCAGTCCGAGTCGCTGCCCATGATCAACCCGACAGTGGTCACCGTGGTCTCCTTCTCCACCGGGGCAGTCACTCCCGCCCCTCGCGCAGCCAGCGGGCGGCCCGCGCGGCGCGCGCCCGTACGTCGTCCAGGTCGTCGCCGAGCACCGTGACGTGCCCGATCTTCCGGCCGGGCCGTACCTGCTTGCCGTAGAGATGCACCTTGGCGCCGGGCTCGGCGGCGAAGAGGTGGTGCAACCGCTCGTCGATCGAGATGCCGCCCGGCTCGCCGCCGAGCACGTTCGCCATCACCACCACCGGCGCGGTGAGCCCGGTGTCGCCCATCGGGTAGTCCAGCACCGCCCGCAGGTGTTGCTCGAACTGCGAGGTCCGGGCGCCCTCGATGGTCCAGTGCCCGGAGTTGTGCGGGCGCATCGCCAGCTCGTTCACCACGATCGCGGGGCGACCGGCCTCGTCGCGCACCTCGAACAGCTCCACGGCCAGCAGGCCGATCACGCCGAGCGCGGTGGCCAGGTCGATGGCGAGTTGCTGGGCGGCGAGCGCCAACTCCTCGTCCAGGCCGGGCGCCGGGGCCAGCACCTCCACGTTGATGCCGTCGGACTGCACCGTCTCCACCACCGGGTACGCGGCCACCTGACCGAACGGCGACCGGGCGACCTGCACTGCCAACTCCCGGCGCAACGGCACCCGCTCCTCGACGATCAGCCGGGTGCCGCCGGCCAGCAGCGTGGCCGCCAGCTCGGTGGCCTGGGTGGCGTCGTCGACCATCCAGACGCCCCGGCCGTCGTAGCCGCCGCGCGCCGCCTTGAGCACCACCGGCCAGCCGACCTGCTCGCCGAAACCGACAAGGTCCGCGGGCTCACCAACCGGCCGCCACGCCGGGTTGGGCGCGCCCAGCTCGGTCAGGCGTTCCCGCATCACCTGCTTGTCCTGGGCGTGCAGCAGCGCGTCCGCCGGCGGGTAGAGGGTCACCCCTTCCGCCGCCAGCGTCCGGATGTGCTCCGAGGGCACGTGCTCGTGATCGAAGGTGACGACGTCGCAGCCCTTGGCGAAGGTGCGCAGCGCGGCCAGGTCGGTGTGGGCACCGAGCTGGACGTCGGCGGCGACAAGCGCCGCGCCGTCGTCGGGGGCGCTGGCGAGCACACGCAGTGACTGGCCGAGGGCGATCGCGGCCTGGTGGGTCATCCGGGCCAACTGGCCGCCACCCACCATGCCGACAACAGGCAGACCGGTACGGGAATCCATAGCGCGGCCAGCCTATCCGGGCCGCCGACCGGCCTACCCGGAGGGCCGGCGACCACGTCGTCGACCGGCCTGGCCACGCCGGTGCCCGGCGCGCGAGCAACTACCGGCAGTGGCCATGCGCTCAGCCCAGCTCGGCGACCAACTCCTCGACGGAAGTGACAGGCCGCTGGCAGACGAACCCCCGGCAGACGTACGCGGCGGACCGCGCGTCGACAAACGGGCGGTCCGCGAGCAGCGGCACCCCCGGCTGGTCCGGTTGCCCGGCGACGACCACCGCACCGGGCGGGGCGTGCCGGCGGGCCGCGGCCACCAGGGGGTCCCCCGCCGGGTCGTCGGTCACCACCGCGATCTCGTACGGCCCGGAGAGCAGCGCCTCGCCGACCATTGCCGCGTACCCGGTGAACCGGGGGTGCTGCCCGACGATCGGCGCGACAGTGGCGAGCGCCGCCTCGGCTGCCTCCCGGTAGCGGGTCTCACCGGTCAGCGCCGAGTACGCCACCAGAGCGGCGATCAACGCCGACCGGCCGGACGGGGTGGCGTTGTCGGTCGGGTCGGCGGGCCGGGCCACCAGCCGTTCGGCGTCGTCGGCGGTGTCGTGGAAGGCGCCACCGGGGGCGGCGAAGTGCGCCAACGCGGTGTCCAGCAGCTCGCCGGCGAGCGTGAGCCAGCGTCCCTCGCCGGTGAGCTGGTGCAGCGCGCAGAACGCCTCGGCCACACAGCCGTAGTCCTCCAGGACGCCGGCCGGCTCGCCGACCTTGCCGTCCCGGGAGACCCGGCGCAGCCGGCCGTCCACCAGGTGCACGGTGGCCAGGTGCTCAGCGGCGTCCCGCATCGCCCCGTCGGCGACGATCGTCACGCCCTCCATCAGGTTGAAGTCCTCGTCCTGCGGAGCCGCGTACAACGCGGCCACCTGGAGGAACTCGACGATGGCGGTGATCGCCAGGCCGTTCCAGGCAGCCACCACCTTGTCGTCGCGGGCCGGCTGGGGGCGGGTGTCGCGGACCGTGAGCAGCTGTCCGACCACCTGCTGCCAACGGACCCGGACCTCGGGGGCGGCGTCGTCGACGTCCCGGGCCAGCCTGAGCACGCTCATGCCGTGGTCGACGCCCTCTTTTCCGTCCGGAGTGCCGCCTTGCCGCCCGGAGAGGGAATGGAGGGCGAAGGTGCCCTCGTCGGTCACCGTGAACAGGTCGGCGGCGAACCGGCCGTCCTCCTCGCCCAGCGCCTCCACCAGCTGTGCGGGTGTCCAGGCGTAGGTGAGCCCCTCGACGCCCTCGGTGTCGGCGTCCAACGCGGACGCGAAACCCTCCCCCGGCCGGTGCAGCTCGTCGGCGAGGAACCGGGCGGTGTCCCGGGCCACCCGGCGGGCCAGCGGATCACCGGTGAGCCGCCACAGCTGGGTGTAGAGCCGCAGCAGCAGCGCGTTGTCGTAGAGCATCTTCTCGAAGTGCGGCACCGTCCAGTGCGCGTCCACCGAGTAGCGAGCGAAGCCGCCGGCGAGCTGGTCGTAGATGCCACCACGGGCCATCGCCTCGGCGGTGTGGCGGGTGATCTCCAGGCTGCGTGGGTCGCCGGTGCGCTGGTGGTGGCGCAGCAGGAAGAGCAGGTTCATGTGTGGTGGGAACTTCGGGGCGCCGCCGAAGCCGCCGTTCGTCGCGTCGTACTCGACGGCCAGCCGGCCGGCCGCGGCATCGAGCAGCGGCGCGTCAAGCGGGGCGGTGGGGCCACCCACTGCCTGCGCGCCGCCGATCGCCTCGACCACCGCGGCGCCCTGGCGCAGCACCTCCTCGCGCTGCTCCCGCCAGGCGGTGGTGACCGACTGGAGCAACTGGACGAAGTTCGGTCGCGGAAAGTAGGTGCCGCAGAAGAATGGGGTGCCGTCGGGGGCGGCGAAGACGGTCATCGGCCAGCCGCCCTGGCCGGTCATCGCCTGGGTCGCGGTCATGTAGACCGCGTCCACGTCCGGGCGCTCCTCGCGATCCACCTTGATCGATACGAAGTTGTCGTTCAGCAGGGCTGCGACCTGCTCGTTCTCGAACGACTCGTGGGCCATCACGTGACACCAGTGACAACTCGAATACCCAACCGAGATGAGCACCGGAACGTCGCGCCGCTTCGCCTCGGCGAACGCCTCCTCCGACCAGGGCCACCAGTCGACCGGGTTGTCGGCGTGCTGAAGCAGGTACGGGCTGGTGGCGTCGACGAGTCGGTTCACGTCACGACCATAACCAGCCCCGGCGCGCACCGCGCGGGCTCCACCGGACGTCCGCTACCCGGTGGCCCCCGGCAGGAGCCGGGCCGGCAACGGTCAGGAGGCGCCGTCGGCGCGCAGCCGGAAAACGTTCGACTCGGCCGAGTCGCGCAGCGACCCGAGCACCGCGCCGATCTTGTCGGCTGGCATCGGCTTGAAGAAGTGGTAGCCCTGCGCGGAGGTGCAACCAAGCTCGGCCAGGGCCAGCCGCTGCTCGGCGGTCTCCACCCCTTCGGCGACCACCCGCAGCCCCAGCTCGTGGGCGAGCCCCACTGTCGTCCGGACGATCGCGGCGGCCTCCGGTGAGTCCGCCATCCGGATCACGAACGAGCGATCCACCTTCAGCTCGTCCACAGTGATCCGGGTGAGGAAGGTGAGCGACGAGAAGCCGGTGCCGAAATCGTCGACGGCGAGCTGCACACCCATCGACCGGAGCGTGGCCAGCACCTCGTCGATGATCTCCAGCTCGCTCATCACCACCGTCTCGGTGATCTCCAGAACCAGCCGGCGCGGTGGCACCTGATGGCGGCGCAACGCCTCGGCGATCTCCGCCGGTAACCGGGGGTCGAGCAGGCTGCGCGCCGACAGGTTGACCGAGATCGGGACGTCGAGGCCCTCCCGGGCCCAGCCGGCGGCCACGCCGAGGGCCTTGTCCAGCACGTAGCGGGTGAAGGTGCCGAGCTGCTCGCTGTTTTCCACAGGGCGGATGAAATCGGCCGGGTTCAGCCATCCGCGCCGCGGATGATGCCAGCGGATCAGCGCCTCCACCCCGGTGGGTGCGCCGGTGGCCAGGTCGACAGCCGGTTGCAACGCCAGCACCAGTTGGTCGTCGACCTTCAACGCCTCGCGTAGCTCGGCAAGCAGGGCCAGCTGATCGGTGCTGGCCGCGTCGCGGGTGCCGTCGTACGCGGCGACGTTGCCGCCGCCCTCCTTGGCCTGGTACATGGCGATGTCGGCCCGGCGCAGCAGCTCGGTCAGGTCTGCGGTGCCGGCGTCGGCCACCACCACCCCGACGGAGACCTCGATCGACATCCGGACGCCGGCCACCTCGGTCGGCGCGGCAAGTCGTTCGGCGATCTCGCGGGCCTGACGCAGGGCGTGGGCCATCGGGGCGGCCCGGTCGCCGAGCACCGGCACCGCGGTGAGCAGCAGCGCGAACTCGTCGCCGCCGAGGCGGCCGAGCAGGTCGCCGGGGCGGGCCAGCGCGTTGAGCCGGTTGGCGGTCAGTCGTAGCAGTTGGTCGCCGGCGGCGTGACCGAGGGTGTCGTTCACTTCCTTGAACTGGTTGATGTCCAGCAGCAGCAGCGCCACCGGGTGATCGTGCGCGAGTTGCCGCAGCGACTGATCGCCCTTGCCGAGCATCGCCGCCCGGTTCGCCAGCCCGGTGAGCGGGTCGTGCACCGCCTCGTACGACGAACGGGCGGTGACCAGCCGCAGCTCCCGGTGGGTAGCGGCGTCGTGCAGCGCGGCGGCGAGCGCGTCACCGAACGCGGCCACCGCGTCGCGTTCCCGGGCGTTGGGCGGGGCGGAGCGGGGGAACCGGACCCGCAGCCGACCGACCGGAGCGGCACCCACCGACAGTTCCCGGCTCAGCTCGTGTTCGTCCGGCTCGGCCCGGTCTGGTGGGTCCGTCTCCCGGTCGACGAACTGGCCGGTGGCGTCTCCCCGGTACCGGTGCCAGCGGCCGTCGGTCCGCGCCACGTCGACGTCCACGAGCTCGGCGTTGAACAGCGTCAGCGCCCCGGTGACCGCGGCACTTGCCACACCCCGTTCGTCGAGCTGGTTGAGGGCCGCGGTGGCCTCGGCGAACGCCCGCCAGGTGCGGTGCTCCTGATCGGAGCGCAGCCGGTAGCGGTAGGTCTGCTGCAGCAGCCACAACAGCGGCGGCAGCAACAGCAACCACCGTGGGTCGATTTCCAGCAGGGCGACGACCACGAGGCCGACCGCGACGTTGCCGACGAACATCAGCAGCTTGCCGCGCAGCGCGGCGAGCAACGGCGGCCCGATCGGCAGCCCGTGCCGCAGGCCCAGCGTCACCCCGCCCAGCCAGGCGGTCACCAGGAGGTAGGTCACCGACCCGGCGATCACCGCCAACGCCAGCATCGGGGTGGGCGCGGCGAGCAACGGTCGCCCGAGCGCGGTGGTCACCGAGACGGCCAGTGCCGTCGCGGCGGCCAGCGACGCGGCGATCCGGACGATCTCCAGGACCGGACGGCGGTCGGTGTGCAGCGAGAGCATCGTCCAGGCCAGGCCGGTGCCGAGTAGCGTGGCGGACGGCAGCCAGCCGGCCGGCGTCAGGTGCAGGCAGACGATCAACGCCGCCTCGCCCCAGGTGATGCTGACCATGCCCGCGGCCGAGCGGAACCGTAGCCGAGCGAGTTGGGCGAGGGCGACAACGGCGACCGCGATGCCGAAACGGGCCGGCCCGCCGAGCGGGTCGTCGGCCGGCAGCCGGGCGGGAAGGGCCAACCCGACCGCGGCGGCGACAAGGGCGGTCAGTGTGACGGCGGCGGTGAGCACGAGCAGGCGGCCCGGTGTGCCCCGCACCCCGAGCCGGTCGAACGGGTCGCCGGCCGGACCGGAGGTCATCGACCTCCCCCGTCAGTCGACCGACCGACGATACGGCGGGCGGCCGGTGCTGTGCTGGTCATCGACGCCCCCTCCCGCACACGGCTCGGGGACTTTTGGTCCCCCGGCGGAAGGCTAAGCCAAACCGGGTGGTCGCAACAGGGGGCGACCACCCGGTTCGGCGTGATTCACGCGCTGGCTACCCGTTCCGGTGCTGCTGGTGCCCATTGGGGCCGGCAGTGGATGAATCACGCCCTCCGGTCCCGTCTGTCGGATCGACGACTGAAGCGTCGGCCCTGGTCGGATCGGCCGGCCTCGCCTGCTGCGGGAACCGGTCCGGCAGGCGGCGCAGCCGAGAGTTCATGTTGCGGATCAGCAGGATGGTCGCGGCGGCCAGCAGCAGGATGAGGAAGAGGCCCATCGGCCCGGCCAGACCACCCGTGCGGGTGTCTCCGAAGTTGTTCTCCGCGAGCACCTGGGCAGCGGTCAGCATGGCGTTCCTCCGATGTGCGGTTGGTAATCAGGGTAGCTCCGCCGGAATCAGCGTGCGTGCGCCGTCTCCCGCACCCCCGCGAAGAGGTCGGACTCGGGCAGCGGGCTGTCGACCATCGATCGAGCCAGCTCGAAGTCCTCGGTTGGCCAGGCGCGGCGCTGCAACTCCATCGGCACGTGGAACCAGAAGCCGTCCGGGTCGACCTGGGTGGCGTGGGCGCGCAGCGCGTCGTCGCGGACGGGGAAGAACTCGGCGCACTCCACCCGCGTGGTGATCCGCGGCCCCTTGTCGGGCCGGTCCTCCCAGCGCTTGATCCACTCTTCGTAGGGCGACTCCTTGCCCGCGGCCAGCATGCCCTCGTGCAGCGCCATGATCTTGGCCTTGGAGAAGCCGATGTCGTAGTAGAGCTTCAGCGGCTGCCAGGGCGTGCCCAGCTCCGGGTAGCGCTCCGGGTCACCGGCGGCCTCGAATGCGGCAACGCTCACCTTGTGGCACATGATGTGGTCCGGGTGCGGGTAGCCACCCTCCTCGTCGTACGTGGTCACCACGTGCGGACGGAACTCGCGCATCAGCCGCACCAGTGGGCCGGCGGCCACCTCGACGTCCTGCAGGGCGAAACAGCCCTCGGGCAGCGGCGGCAGCGGGTCACCCTCGGGCAGCCCGGAGTCGACGAAGCCGAGCCAGGCCTGCTCGACGCCGAGGATCGTCCGGGCGGCGTCCATCTCCGCGCGGCGGATCTCGCCGATGTTGGCCCAGACGTCGGGACGGTCGAGCTTGGGGTTGAGCACGCTGCCGCGCTCTCCGCCGGTGCACGTCACGACCAGGACGTCCACGCCCTCGGCGACGTACTTGGCCATGGTCGCCGCACCCTTGCTCGACTCGTCGTCGGGGTGCGCGTGCACGGCCATGAGTCGCAGCTGCTCTGCCAACGTTGGCGCTCCTCGTCTGTGCCAGCCGGTGGACCCGACCGGGCTCGACCGGCTGACCTGCCGGGATCCTCGCCCACCGCACCCTGTCGCCGGCCTGCACCGCAGGGCATGACCTGCCATTCCTGCCGCTGGACGGGGTGGGAGGATGGACTCTGTCATTCTTGCCGATGCCGCCGACAACAACGCCAGGAGATACCCGCCGGTGACTGAGACGCCCGCCACAATTTCATCCGGCGCTCCGGTTTTTCCCGCCGGACGCTACGGCCACCGCCGGGCACCTGGCGGCGAGCGTCGTCGCAACGTGCTCACCGCGCTGGTGCTGCTGGCGCTCGTGGCGGCGCTCACCCTGATCTCGGTGCGGCTCTACCGTCAGTACGGCGATCCGGTCTACGACGCCCACGTGATCACTTACACCGACATCACGGACAACCAGGTGTTTGTCGACTTTCGGGTAACCGTGCCGAAGGGCGGTTCGGCGGTCTGCGTGCTGCGCGCCCGGGACCGCGCGGGTGCCGAGGTGGCCCGTGACGAGATCACCGTCACCGCCCAGCCCGGCGACCGGCACGTCACCACCCGGCACCGCCTGACCACCACGGCGCGGCCGTTCATCGGCGAGGTCCTGCGCTGTCGGCAACCGGTCTGAGCTGCTACGACAGCCGCCACGACGAGCCTCGGCGGGCGCTTACCAGGGGTGTCGGATCCGGGCACCGGCGGTGATGGCCGACACGCTGTGTCGTACCGCACTGGTAACTTGGTAGTTCACCTGTCAGCCAGCCACGCACAACTGAGGAGAACGCCTGTGTCCACTGGCAACGAGGCGCCCGCCACCTGGCTGTCGCAGGACGCGCACGACCGCCTCCAGGCCGAGCTCGACGAGCACATCGCCAACCGTCCGGCGATCGCCGCCGAGATCAACGCCCGGCGCGAGGAGGGCGACCTGCGGGAGAACGGTGGCTACCACGCCGCCCGCGAGGAGCAGGGCAAGGCTGAGGGACGCATCCGCTACCTGCAGGAGTTGCTGCGCACCGCGAAGGTCGGCACGGCGCCGACCGCGGACGCGGTGTCGCCCGGCATGGTCGTGACGATCTACTTCGACGACGACACCGACGACACCGAGACCTTCCTGCTCGGCTCGCGGGAGATCGCGGCCACCACCGACCTGACCGTCTACAGCCCCGAGTCGGCGCTCGGCAAGGCGATCCTGGGCGGGCGCCCCGGGCAGACCTGCACCTACACGGCACCCAGCGGGGCCGACATCAAGGTGACAGTGGTCAGCTTCGAGCCCTTCTCCGGCTGACGTCGCCGGCTCCACCGCAGGCCCAGACGCACCGCCCCGAGGCGTGGCACCCACCGGTGTCACGCCTCGGCGGCGAAGACCACCTGGTAGCCGCTGGCCCGCAGGGCGCTGATCAAGGTGTCCGAGTGCTCCACACCCCGGGTCTCCACCGACAGCGCCACCTCCACCTCGCCGAGGCTGAGGTGCGGGTTGGCGCGCTGGTGCTCCACGTCCACCACGTTGGCCCGGTGCTCGGCGATCTGACTGAGCAGCGACGCCAGCTGCCCCGGCCGGTCCGAGCAGCGCACCGTCACCCGCAGGTAGCGACCCGCGGCGGCCAGCCCGTGCTCGATCACCCGGAGCATCAGCAGCGGGTCGATGTTGCCGCCGGAGAGCACCGCGACCACCGGCGTCTCCACCTCTACCGCGCCGGCCAGCAGCGCGGCGACGGCGACCGCCCCGGCCGGTTCGACCACCTGCTTACCGCGCTCCAGCAACATCAACAGCGCCCGGGAGATGTCCTCCTCGGAGACCGTGACGATCTCGTCGACCAGTTTGCGCACGTGGTTGAAGGTGATCTCGCCCGGCCGACCGACAGCGATGCCGTCGGCGATCGTGAAGAACGCCGGCAGCCGGACCGGCTCCCCGGCCACCAGCGAGGGAGGGAACGCCGCCGCACCGGCCGCCTGGACGCCGATGATCCGGACGTCCGGTCGCAACGCCTTCGCGGCGACCGCCATGCCTGAGATGAGGCCGCCGCCGCCGACCCCCGTGATGATCGTCTTCACCTCCGGGCACTGTTCGAGGATCTCCAGTGCCACGGTGCCCTGACCGGCGATCACGTCCGGGTGGTCGAACGGGTGGATCAGCACCGCTCCGGTGCGCTCGGCGTAGGTGTGCGCGGCGACAAGTGACTCGTCGACGGTGTTACCGGCGAACTCGACCTGCGCGCCGTACCCCTTGGTGGCGGCCACCTTCGGCAGCGGCGCGTTGACCGGCATGAAGACTGTGGCGTGCGTACCGACCAGGCCCGCCGCGAGGGCCACGCCCTGCGCGTGGTTGCCCGCGCTGGCCGCGACCACGCCGCGCTCCCGCTCCGCCGCCGACAGCCGGGAGATCCGCACGTACGCGCCGCGCACCTTGTACGAGCCGGCCCGCTGCACGTTCTCGCACTTGAGCCAGGTCGGCCCGCCAAGTGCCGCGCTGAGCGGACGGGAGGGCTCCAGCGGGGTGGTCCGGATGACCCCGGCCAGCAGTTCCCGTGCCGCCCGCACGTCGTCGAGACCGACCAGTTCCGTCATGCCCCGATCGTGCCACCCGGCCCCGGAGCCCTCTGCGGCGACACCGGCGTGGACGACGTTGATCCGCTCGACGTCGCTGCGACCGGGCCTCGACAGCGCGTTTCGCGGCCCGGGGTGGAGCGGACCGGAGTGGATCAGCCCTGGGACTGGACCTCCGGGGCCCCGAGACCGACCCGGGGGTAGCCGGGGGCGTGCCGCGCCCACGGTGCGGCCATCTCGAACTGGCCGGCCACACCGAGCAGCAGCAGCTCCGATCCCGGCGGACCGACGAGCTGCACGGCGACCGGCAGACCGTCCGGGCGACGCCCGACCGGCACCACGATCGCCGGCAGACCGGCGATGTTCCACGGAGCGGCGTACGGGGCGTACCTGATGTTGGTCGTCATGTTCGTCCGCCAGGACCGGTCGGACCAGCGGGCCGCCTCTGGCGGTGCAGTGGCCAGCGCCGGGGTGAGCAGCAGGTCGACCGAGTGGTCGGTGAAGAAGTCGACAGACCGTTGCCGCCACGCGGCCCGGTCCGCCTCCCGCACGTAGCCGCGACGCTGCGCCCACTCGCCCAACGCGACGTGCCGCCGGGTACGTCGTTGCAGACCCCGGCGGTCCAACCCGGCGGCCCGCACGTCGGTGGCGGCGGCGGCGAGCCAGGTGGCGATGCCCTGCAAGCCCAGCGCGGTGGGGTAGACCGGATCGGCCGGCACGGTGTCGTGCCCGGCTGCGGCCAGCAACCGACCTGCGGCGGCGACCGCATCGCGGTTGGGTGCGTCCGGCGCGACACCCCGCACCGGGGAACGCAGCGAGACACCCACCCGCAGCCGCTGCGGCGGGACCAGCTTCTCGGGACGCCGGCCGGCGAGCACCGAGAAGCCCACCGCCGCGTCGGCGACAGTGCTGGTCAGCATGCCGTGCTCGGTGAGGCCGAACCAGTCGTCGGCGCCGAGCTGGCAGGGGATCACGCCCCGACCCGGTTTGAGCCCGACCAGCCCACAACAGGCCGCCGGGATCCGGATCGAGCCGAGACCGTCGTTGCCGTGCGCGATCGGCACCAGCCCGGCGGCCACCGCGGCGGCCGCGCCACCGGAGGACCCACCGGGGGTACGCGTGCTGTCCCAGGGATTGCGGGTCACCGCGTTGTCGTCGTCGGTGACCGCCCACAGCCCCAACTCCGGCATCCGGGTCACCCCGAGGATCACCGCACCGGCACCGCGTAACCGGCGTACCACCTCGTGGTCGGCCTCCGCGACGTCGCCACGGGCCGCCGCAGACCCGTTCCAGGTGGGCAGGCCGGCGACCGGAGTGTTCTCCTTGACCGCCACCGGCACCCCGGCCAGCGGCAGGTTTGCCAGGTCCTCCTGCTCGTCGACCTTCTCCGCCTCGGTGATCGCCTCGCCGCCGCGGACGGCCCGGAACGCGGCCAGCTCACCGTCGGCGCGGGAGATGTACTCGAGGTGGTCGGCCACCACCTGGGTGGCCGACACGTCACCTCGGCGTACGCCCCGGGCGATCTGTTTGGCGGTCGCCCCGACCCAGGTCGCCATGATGTCCTGCACGGCCATCCTCCCCAGCGGTCAGCCCAGCGCCTGCTCCAGATCGGCGAGTAGGTCGTCGACCGTCTCGATGCCGACAGACAGTCGCACGAGATCGCCGGGAACTTCAAGCGGCGAGCCGGCAGCACTTGCGTGTGTCATCCGACCCGGGTGTTCGATCAGGGATTCCACGCCCCCCAGCGACTCGGCGAGCACGAAGAGCCTGGTGCGGTTGCAGATGTCCACTGCGTGCTCCTCACCACCGGCGGCACGGAACGAGATCATGCCGCCGAACCTGCGCATCTGCTTGGCGGCGACCTCGTGACCGGGGTGCGACGGCAGCCCGGGATAGAGCACCTGCGCCACCTCGGCGTGCCCGTCGAGGTACGCGGCGAGCCGTTCGGCGTTGTCGCAGTGCCGGTCCATGCGTACCCCGAGGGTCTTGATGCCACGCAGGGTGAGCCAGGCGTCGAACGGACCGTTGATCGCGCCCATCGCGTTCTGGTGGTACCGCAGTTCTTCCCCGAGCGCGGCGTCCGCGACGACGAGCGCACCACCCACCACGTCGGAGTGCCCGCCGATGTACTTGGTGGTGGAGTGCACCACGACGTCCGCGCCGAGCGCGATCGGCTGTTGCAGGTACGGCGAGGCGAAGGTGTTGTCCACCACCAGCAGCGCGCCCGCGTCGTGCGCCACGGCGGCCAGGGCGGCGATGTCGGCGATGCCCAGTAGCGGGTTGGTCGGCGTCTCCAGCCAGACGATCTTCGTGCGACCGGGCCGCACCGCCGCCCGGATCGCCGCCGGGTCCGAGACCTTCGCCGGGGTGAACTCCAGACCCCAGCGCTGGGCGACCCGGGCGAAGAGCCGGTACGTGCCGCCGTAGGCGTCGTCCGGGATCACCACGTGGTCGCCCGGCTGGCAGACGGTGCGCAGCAGGGCGTCCTCCGCCGCCAGACCACTGGCGAAGGCGAGCCCCACCGGCCCACCCTCAAGCGCTGCCAGGCACTCCTGGAGCGCATCCCGGGTCGGGTTGCCGGAGCGGCTGTACTCGTAGCCGAGCCGGGGCGCCCCGACGGCGTCCTGGGCGTACGTGCTGGTCTGGTAGATGGGTGGGATCACGGCGCCGGTCCGCGCCTCGGGGTCCTGACCGGCGTGGATCGCGAGTGTGTCGAAGCCGTGGGTCATTCTGGTGAGGCTAGTGCCCCGGCGGAGACGGCTGGAACGGAACCCGCGCTCCTGGGCGGGGCCGGACCCGCAGGCCCGGCCCCGCGCCCGCCGACCATCCGTCGGCGGGCCGGTCAGCCGGCCGGAACGGGCAGGACGTGCAGGGTGACCGGGCGGGTGCCGGTCCAGTCGTAGGAGACCGCGTAGACCCGGGTGCCGTTGGGCGCCCAGGCCAGCGCACCCGGGCTGAGCTCGTCGCCCAGCTCGAAGTGGGCCAGCTCGGTGCCGTCGGCCTGGAAGACGAAGACGTCCGGGTCATAGGAGGCGTCCGCTCCGCCGGCGATCCTGGTGCCGTCGCGGGACACCTCGACCGCATTCGGGTACGCGCCGGTGGGATAGGTCGCCGATGGGGTGCTGATGTCGGCGAACGGGAACGCCTGCACCTCGTACGGGGCACCGGAGGCGGTGAACACCGTGGTGCCGGTGGGGTCGAGCGCGACGTCGCGCAGGTTGCTGCCGACCGCCATGAAGGCGTTGGTCCGGGGTGCGCTCAGTGTGCCGCCGGTGCCGATCTCGTAGGCGTACACCGACGCGGGGCTCAATCCGGGCTGCCCGGCCAGCAGCACCGCGCGGTTCTGGCTCGCGGCGGTCAGCAGCGGGGCGTCGTAGAAGTCCTGGCCGGTGGCCACGCCGGTGGTGACCCGGGCCGGTTGGCGGCCGAGGTCGATCCGGCCGATGTTGCCGCCCCACTGGTCGCAGCCGTAGCCGAACCACAGATACCGCCCGGTCAACGCGAGCGACGACGGGCACTCCCCCGCGCCGGTGTCGTACCGGGCCGACTCGACAAGCGATCCGGTGTCGAAGGCGGCGATGGCGTTGGCGCTGGGCAGCGCCACGTAGAGGGTCTGCCGGTCGGCGCTGAGCAGCAGATCGGTGGGGCCGGGCAGCCCGGACAGGGCGCCGACCACAGTGCCCGTCGCGCTTGTCACCAGGACGTCGGTCGAGGAGCGGCCACCGCTGACGAAGACCCGGTCACCGGCCGACACCACATCGGCCGCCCCCGGCAGCGACAGCGGGGTGGCCGTCTGCGCGGGGGCCGCCTGGGCGGGGGCGGGGATCACTGCGGTCAGCAGCCCGACGGTCAGGGCGGCCAGCGCCACGGTCGGGCCTCTTCTGATGCGCAAGGTGCGTCCTTTCGGAGTGTCGACGGGCGACCCCGACGGCCGGGATCGCCGGGTCGCAGCGAGGTGTCTGGTCGGCGTGCGGGCGGCAGCGCGCCTCGGCCGGGCGGCACCGGCCGCGACAGCACGTCTCCCCCGTTTACTTATCCAGACCCGTCTATGACTATCACAGTCGGCGCGCGCCTGGGGGGCACCGCTACCGGTCCGCCCGCCGGGCATAGCCTGGGCCGATGAGTGGGTGCGTGTTCTGCGGAATCGTGGCGGGTGAGGTGCCGGCGTTCCGGGTCGCCGACACCCCGGACGGGGTGGCGTTCCTGGACACCCGGCCAGTGTTCATGGGGCATGTGCTCGTGGTGCCGCGCGTCCACCTGGTGACGCTTGCCGAGTTGCCGGCGGACCTACTGCCCGGCTACTTCGCGCTGGTCCAGCGCGTGGCAGTGGCAGTGGAGACCGGCCTGGGGGCCGGTGGGACGTTTGTGGCGATGAACAACAAGGTGTCCCAGTCGGTGCCCCACCTGCACACCCACGTCGTGCCACGGACCAAGGGCGACGGACTGCGTGGCTTCTTCTGGCCGCGCACCCGCTACCAGGACGACGCCGAGGCCCAGAGCCACGCGGACCGGGTGGCCGCCGCACTTCCGGGCGGGGCCTGACTCACACGGGCACGGGTAAGGAAGGTGGACCCACCGGTGTTACACGCTGGGAGAGGTACGAGAGGAGATCCCCACGTGTTTTTGCGCCGTATGAACGCTGAGATGGTTTCGCCCGACCAGGCCCTGCCGGGCCGGCCGATCGCCATGCCGGTCGCGGACCGCCACGAGGTGCTGGGCACCCCGCTGAAGGGCCCGTTCCCGGAGGGCCTGCAGGTAGCGGTCTTCGGCATGGGCTGTTTCTGGGGCGCCGAGCGGCTGTTCTGGACGCTTCCGGGTGTCTACACCACCTCCGCCGGCTATGCGGGTGGCATCACCAAGAACCCGACGTACGAGGAGACGTGTTCCGGCCGGACCGGGCACGCCGAGGTCGTCCAGGTGGTGTACGACCCCAGCAAGATCAATTACGAGGATCTGCTGAAGGTCTTCTGGGAGAACCACGACCCGACCCAGGGCATGCGCCAGGGCAACGACGTGGGCACCCAGTACCGGTCGGCGATCTACACGACCACCGACGAGCAGCGGACCATCGCGGAGTCGTCCCGCGACGCGTTCCAGCCGATCGTGAAGCGGGCCGGCAAGGGTGAGATCACCACCGAGATCGCTCCACTCGGCAGCTACTACTTCGCAGAGGACTACCACCAGCAGTACCTGGCACCGACCAAGAACCCGAACGGGTACTGCAACCACGGCCCGAACGGGCTGAGCTGCCCCGTCGGCGTGGCCCGCGTCGCCGGCTGACCACCACACCCGCACCCGCGTACTGCCCGGTCACCGGTGAGGTGGCCGGGCATTCCCGTTCGGCCCTGTGATCGAAATCTGTTGCCGAGCCCGACGAGAACTCGATAACGTGACCGTACACGTGAAAGGAGGTGGTCCAGACTTGTATAGCAATCGGACTCGTGAGGTGGCTGTCAGCTAGCCGCTGTCCTCGACAGTGATCGGTCCGCCGCGAGGCGGGCACCAGCACCATCGTCGAGACCGTGTGGCAGCGGTGCGGCGAATCCACGACAGCCACCCGACCCCCGGGGTGCCGGCCAAGTCCAGCCGGCCCGCGCACCAGCGCGGAGCGCCCCGGGGGTCGCTCCATATCCGGAGGACCGGCGATGTCCATGCGCGAACTGGTGGTGCTGGGCACGGCCAGCCAGGCGCCGACCCGTCAACGCAACCACAACGGGTACGTGCTGCGCTGGGACGACGAGGTGATCCTCTTCGACCCGGGTGAGGGCAGCCAGCGCCAACTCCTGCACACCACGGTCACGGCCAGCGACCTGACCCGCATCTGTGTCACCCACTTCCACGGCGACCACTGCCTCGGCCTGCCCGGCACCATCCAGCGGCTCTCCCTGGACCGGGTCCCGCACCCGGTCGCCGTGCACTTCCCGGCGGGCGGCGCCGAGTACTTCGCCCGACTGCGGCATGCCACCTCCTTTTACGAGACCGCCGAGTTGCAGGTCACCCCGATCGAGGAGGACGGGCAGCGGATCGCGCTGAGCTGCGGCACCCTGGAGGCACGCCGGCTGCGGCATCCCATCGAGACGTACGGCTATCGCCTGGTCGAACCGGACGGCCACCGGATGCTGCCGGAGAAGCTTGCCGCGTACGGCATCGCCGGGCCGGCCGTCGGCGAGCTGATCCGCGTCGGGCACCTGGACCTCGACGGGCGGCGCGTCACCCGCGACGAGGTGAGCGAGCCCCGGCACGGGCAGCGGTTCGCGTTCGTGATGGACACCGGCCTCTGCGACGGGGTGTACGCCCTCGCCGAGCACGCCGACCTGCTGGTCATCGAGTCGACCTTCCTG
The DNA here is from genome assembly GCF_040649215.1 of Micromonospora sp. NPDC049044. NCBI lineage: Bacteria > Bacillati > Actinomycetota > Actinomycetes > Micromonosporales > Micromonosporaceae > Micromonospora > Micromonospora sp. NPDC049044. Next base: position 112,712 of record NZ_JBEZFA010000004.1, read on the forward strand.
GAGTCGGAGGCCGCGCTCGCCGCCGAGGTCGGCCACCTGACCGCGGCGCAGGCCGCCCGGGTGGCCACCGAGTCCGGGGTACGCCGGCTCGTGCTCACCCATTTCTCCCAGCGCTACGCCGACCCGCGCCGGTTCCACGACGAGGCTCGCGCGCACTTCGACGGCGACCTGATCATTGCCGAGGACCTGACCACGGTGCAGCTCCCACCCCGCCGGGTAGCCTCGGCCGGGTGACCGTCACGCTTCGCTCCGCGACCGGCGACGACCTGATGGCGGTGGGTGCCCTGCACCAGCGCTCCCGGGTCGCCGCATACTCCGCCTTCCTCCCGGTCGAAGCCCTGGCCGACCCGACACCGGAGGCGATGGGGCGGTACTGGATCGAGCGGTGGCGCTGGGAGCGGGACAACCACCGGATGACAGTGGCCGAGCGGGCCGGGACAGTTGTCGGGTTCAGTTACCTGGGTCCGGACGACGAGGACGACCCGGGCACCGGGCTGCTCAACGCCATTCATCTCGACCCGCGCGAACAGGGCCGGGGCATCGGTCGGGCGCTGATGGTGGACGCCCTGGACGCCATGCGCGCCCGGGATTGGCGTCGCGCGGTGCTCTGGGTGCTCCGGGAGAACGCCCACGCCCGCGCCTTCTACGAGCGCGGCGGCTGGACGTCGACGGGCGTGGAGCGCGAAGAGCACATCGGCACCGCCCTAACCCCCCAAATCCGCTACACCCGCCCCCTGTAACCCCCCAGCCTCCCCGCCCCCGCCCCCGCCCCCGGCCCCGGCCCCTGCCCTGCCCCGCACCCCAACTCCGGCGTCGATCATGGAGTTGTGGTGGGCGATTCAGGTGCTTATGCCGCTTCTGTGCGGCACCACAACTCCATGATCGACCGGGCGAGGGTGGACGGGGTTGGGGTTGGGGTTGGGGTTGGGGTTGGGGTTGGGTTGGGGTTGGGGTTGGGGCGGGGCGGCGGGGTTAGTGGGCGCCTAGGTGGGCTAGGAGGTCCTGGCGGGTTAGGACGCCCTTGGGCTTGCCGTCGACCAGGACCAGGGCGGCGTCGGACTTCTCCAGCAGGCCGACGGCCTCGCTCACCGGCTGACCACCGCCGATCATCGGCAGCGGGTCGCCCATGTGCCGCTCGATGGTGTCGTGCAGGTGCGCCTGGCCGGTGAAGAGCGCGTCGAGGAGGTCCCGCTCGGCGATCGAGCCGGCCACCTCGCCGGTCACCACGGGCGGCTCCGCCTTGAGCACCGGCAGCTGCGAGACGCCGTACTCGCGCATGTAGTCGATCGCGTCGCGGACCGTCTCGGTCGGGTGCACGTGCACCAGCTCGGGCAGGCCACCCGGCTTGCTGGCCAGGGCGTCGGCCACCGTCGGCTCGGCGCCGGAGTTGTCGAGGAAGCCGTACCGGGCCATCCACGAGTCGTTGAAGATCTTGGAAAGGTAACCCCGGCCGCCGTCCGGAAGCAGCACCACCACCACGTCGTCCGGGCCGGCCCGGCGGGCGACCTCCAGCGCGGCGACCACCGCCATCCCGCACGAGCCGCCGACCAGCAGCCCTTCCTCGCGGGCCAACCGCCGGGTCATCTCGAAGGACGCCTTGTCGGAGACCTCGACGATCTCGTCCGCGATGGCCCGGTCGTACGTCTCCGGCCAGAAGTCCTCGCCGACGCCCTCCACCAGGTACGGCCGGCCGGTGCCGCCGGAGTAGACCGAACCCTCCGGGTCGGCCCCGACGATGCGCACCCGACCCTCGGAGGCCTCCTTCAGGTACCGCCCGATGCCGGAGATGGTGCCGCCGGTGCCCACGCCGGTCACGAAGTGGGTGAGCCCGCCCTCGGTCTGCTTCCACAGCTCCGGGCCGGTGGTCTCGTAGTGCGAGCGCGGGTTGGCCGGGTTGCTGTACTGGTTGGGCTTCCAGGCGCCGGGGATCTCGCGGGTCAGCCGGTCGGACACGTTGTAGTACGAGCGCGGATCCTCCGGGGCGACAGCGGTCGGGCAGACCACCACCTCGGCGCCGTACGCCCGGAGCACGTCCTGCTTGTCCTGGCTGACCTTGTCGGGGCAGACGAACACGCACTTGTAGCCCTTGAGCTGGGCCACCAGGGCCAGCCCGACACCTGTGTTGCCGCTGGTCGGCTCGACGATGGTGCCGCCGGGCTTGAGCAGGCCGGCGGCCTCGGCGTCCTCCACCATCCGCAGCGCGATCCGGTCCTTCACCGAGCCGCCCGGGTTGACGTACTCCACCTTGGCCAGCACGGTGGCCTGGATGCCCGCTGTGACGTTACGCAGACGCACCAGCGGGGTGTTGCCGATCATGTCGACGACGTTGTCGTAGAACTGCACGGTGTGCCCTTCGTTGCGGCGCCGGCAACGACGGCCGGGCAGACGTTTCCTCGCCGCCCAGCGTACGTGCCGTCAGGGCACCAGGCCCCCGGGGATGACCGAGCTGCGGACGGCCTCCCACTTGAGGAAGCGCTCGGTCTCGGCGAGCACGCTGCCGGCCAACCACGTGATCATGACGGCGTCGTCGGCCAGCCCGAAGATCGCCAGCGGGATCTCCGGGAGCAGGTCGATCGGGGAGACGATATACGCCGTCGCCGCGGTCATCAGGGCCAGCCGAAGGCCGCCGTCGTACTCCCCCTTGGTGGTGGCCCGGATCATCCGGGGTAGGGCGGCCAGCCGGGTGCCCAGCGACGGCCCGCCGCGTGCCCCTGCCGTCAGTGCCCGCGCCAGTGCCGTGAAGGCCGCGCTGCGCTTCAGTGTCTTACCCATCGTCGCGCTCCTCTCCGCCGAATCAGCGTGGCGGGTCGGCGCAAGTCGGCCGGCCTCTGCCCTACCGATACCCCGCCGCGTCGGTTTCCAGGCACCCCGGGTGGCAGCACGACGACAGCGGCATGTCGGGGCGGCGCGATAATGTCGCGGTATGGGGGTGGCTGATTCCGTCGTACCCGATGAACGCTGGCGGCAGACCCTGCGGTTCGCCCGCCTGGCGGCGATCGGGACGCTCGCCACCGCGGCGGCCGCGGTGGCGACCGGCGGAGTGCTGCTCGGCCAGGCCCGACAGGCCCGACGCACCATCCCGATGGCCGAGGCACCACCACCGCGCTGCGACGGGGTCTACGGCGCGAAGTTCCCCGGCCCAACCCTCACCATGGTCGTGCTCGGTGACTCGTCGGCCGCAGGCTACGGGGTGCACCGCCGTCGGGAGACGCCCGGCGCGCTGCTCGCCACCGGCCTGTCCCGCCGACTGCACCGGCCGGTGCGGCTGCACCGCTTCGCGGTGGTCGGTGCCATCTCGGCGGCGCTCCGTCACCAGGTGGAGGCGGCACTGGAGTGCCAACCCGACATCGCGGTGATCCTCATCGGCGGCAACGACATCACCAACCGGACCCCGCGTGGGCTGGCGGTGCGTTACCTCGTCGAGGCGGTGCACACGCTGCGGGACGCCGGCTGCGAGGTGGTCGTCGGCACCTGCCCCGACCTGGGTGCGATCCGCCCGATCCAACCCCCGCTGCGGTGGCTGGCGCACCGGTGGAGCCGGCAGCTGGCCGCCGCCCAGACGGTCGCGGTGGTGGAGGCGGGCGGTTGGACGGTCTCCCTCGGTGATCTCCTCGGCCCCCGGTTCGCGGCCGAGCCGACCCGGATGTTCGCGTGGGACCGGTTCCATCCCTCCGCCGTGGGGTACGCGATGGCCGCCGCCGCGCTCCTGCCGACGGTGCTGTCCGCGCTCGGCGCAGGGCAGGAACGACGGGCCACACCGACGTGGGCAGAGGGCGTACGGTCGCTGCCAGAGGCCGCACAGGAGGCGGCCCGGCACGCCGGCACCGAGGTCAGCGGCGTCCAGGTCCGGGGCCGCGACCGGGGGCCGGCCGGCCGGTGGGCGCAGTTGCGCCGCAGGGCCTTCTTCGGCGTCGGCGCGGTGCCGCAGCACGGGACCGCCCCGGACACCTCGACAGTGGAGGAGCTGGCATGAACGAGCGCAGCGAGCGGGGCGCAGCCGCCGGCCTCGCCGGCCGACTGGGTCGGGCGGCGGCGTTCTCGCTGCTCGCCGGCACCGTGGGCGGCGCTGCCGTCCTGGCGGGTGAGGCGTTCGTCGCCCGGCACCGGCGCTATGCCCAACCGGAGCTGGGGCTGGCCCTGCGGGCCACTGTCGGCCGGGCGGGCGCTCCGCCGCTGCGGCTGGTGTTGCTCGGCGACTCGTCGGCGCTCGGCGTGGGCGTCGACCGGCTGGAGGACACCATCGGCGGGCAGTTGGCCAACCTGCTCGCCGAGGGCCCGGCCGGCCGACGCGTCCACCTGTCAAGCGTCGGCGTCTCGGGTTCCCGCTCGACGGACCTGGCCACCCAGGTCGCCCGAGCCCTACTCGGTGAACGGCCCGACGTGGCGCTGATCCTGATCGGCGCGAACGACGCCACCGGGTTGCGCCGCCCCTCCGACGCGGCGGCCTATCTCGCCGCCGCGGTGCACCGGCTGCGGGAGGCGCGGGTCGAGGTGGTGGTGGGCACCTGCCCCGACCTCGGCGCGGTGCGTGCCATCGCGCCGCCGCTGCGCCAGGTGGTCGGCTGGTCCGGGCGTCGGATGGCCCGCGCGCAGACCGCCGCCGTGCTTGACGCGGGTGGCTCGGTGGTCGATCTCGCCACCGAGACCGGGCCGGTTTTCCGGGCCGACGCGGGGACGCTCTGCCACGACGGCTTCCACCCCTCCGCCGACGGCTACCGGGTGTGGGCGCACGCGCTGCTGCCCGCCATCGTCGCCGCGGCAACTGTCGCGACCCGGCGCTAGATCGTTCCGGCCAGGGTGACATTTCCCGCCGCGCCGGCTCCTTCCGCGCCATGTTACTGACGGGTTAACGTTGGCTCATGCCGATTGAGTCGTCCCGCGACGCCGTCATCGTCGCCACCGCCCGCTCCCCCATCGGCCGGGCGCACAAGGGGTCCCTGCGCGACGTCCGCTCCGACGACCTCGCCGCGACAATCGTCCAGGCGGCTCTGGACAAGATCCCCGCGCTCGATCCGACCACCATCGACGACCTCTACCTCGGGTGCGGCCTGCCCGGCGGCGAGCAGGGCTTCAACATGGCCCGGGTGGTGTCCACCCTGCTCGGTCTGGACACTGTGCCCGGTGCCACGCTCACCCGCTACTGCGCCTCGTCGTTGCAGACCACCCGGATGGCGATGCACGCGATCCGGGCCGGCGAGGGCGACGTGTTCGTCTCCGCCGGTGTGGAGATGGTTTCCCGTTACGCCCGGGGCAGCTCGGACGGGCTACCCCCGGAGGCGCAGGCGCTCGTCGGCGGCGGTTGGGAAAATCCCCGCTTCGGAGCGGCCGGCGAGCGCTCGAAGCGCCGCGCGCAGGCCGGCGCCGAGGTCTGGACCGACCCACGTGACAGCGGCGAGCTGCCCGACATCTACCTGACCATGGGGCAGACCGCGGAGAACCTGGCCCAGGTGTACGACGTGACCCGCGACGACATGGACGAGTTCGGCGTACGCAGCCAGAACCTCGCCGAGAAGGCCATCGCCGACGGCTTCTGGGCCCGGGAGATCACCCCGGTCAGCACGCCGGACGGCACAGTGGTGAGCACCGACGACGGCCCCCGGGCGGGCGTCACCCTGGACGCGGTCGCCGGTCTGAAGCCGGTGTTCCGTCCGGACGGCCGGATCACCGCGGGCAACTGCTGCCCGCTCAACGACGGCGCCGCCGCCGTGGTGGTGATGAGCGCCCAGCGGGCCGAGGAGTTGGGGCTGACCCCGTTGGCCCGGATCGTCTCCACCGGCGTGACCGCCCTGTCACCGGAGATCATGGGCCTCGGGCCGGTCGAGGCGTCCCGGCAGGCGCTGCGCCGGGCCGGCATGACAATCGACGACGTCGACCTCGTCGAGATCAACGAGGCGTTCGCGGCCCAGGTCATTCCCTCCTACCGCGAGCTGGGCATCCCGGAGGAGAAGCTGAACGTGATGGGCGGCGCGATCGCCGTCGGTCACCCGTTCGGAATGACCGGCGCCCGGATCACCGGCACCCTGCTCAACGCCCTTGAGTGGCACGACAAGACCATCGGTCTGGAGACCATGTGTGTGGGCGGTGGCCAGGGCATGGCCATGGTGCTCGAACGGCTCAGCTGAGCTGACGCCGGCCCGCCCCGCAGCTGGCGGGGTGGACCTCATAGCGCGCTGCGGGTCGCCGTCACCTCGGCGGCGGCCCGCGCCAGCACCTCGTCGCTGGCGCCGGTAGCCCGCAGGTCGGCCGTCACCACCCGCAACTGATCGGGCAACGCCAGGTCGTTGTCGAGCCGGGGTACGGCCCGACGCGGTTCGCCCTCGGCGTCGGCGGCCAGGTTGGCGATTTCCTGCACCAACCGGTGCACCAGGTCGGCGCGGGGCACGTTGCCGGTGGCCGCGACCGCCGCCCAGCGCGGCTGCTCCCAGTGCCCGACCTGACGGACCAGCAACTGCACTGCCTGATCCAACTCCGCTGCGCTCATCGCCATCGAGTCTACGGCCGGCCGGCGCCGCGCCCGAGATCGACTCGGCCTCCGGGAAACCGGGGTATCACCGCGCCCCGGACACCCCGCATCGAAGAAAACCGAGTCGATCACGCCGGTCGGGCCGAAGGACAGGCCGCCGGGAGAAAGGCCGTCGTGGGTAGGGCCGGTCGGCCGGAGGGCGGGTCGCCGGGGGCCGCTCGGCCGGAGGGCGGGTCGCCGGGGGCAGTGCGGTCGCGGGGGCGGCGGTCACCGGCGCAGGTAGCTGAGCAGCCGCAGTAGCTGCCAGTAGAGGAAGACCAGGCCGGTGAGCAGGCCGAACGCGCTCAGCCACGCGTACCGGCGGGGTCGACCGTCGCGCACCGACCGTTCAACGAGGTCGAAGTCCAGGATGAAACTGAACGCCCCGGCGATGATCGCCACCACCGAGAAGGCGTACGGCAGCCAGCCCACCTGCCCACTGACGCTGTAGACGGCCAGGCCCGGCCGGCCGGAGATCAGGTACGACACCAGGTTGACCACGCTGAGCACGGCGATCCCGAGCAACGTCCCGATCACCAGGCGGGCCAGCCGGGGCGTCGCCCGGATCACCCGGGCCCGGTAGAGCGCCGCCATGCCGAGGAAGACGCCGAACGTGCCGGCCACCGCCTGCACCACGATGCCCGGGTAGACCTGCTCGAAGGTGCGACTCGCCACCCCGAGCAGCAGGCCCTGAAGTACTGCGTACCCGACGATCGGCACCGGGTTGGTGATGCCCCGCAACGAGATGACCAGCACCAGCGCGATCGAGGCGAGCGCGCTGCCGGCCAGCGCGGCGCCGAGCCAGACCGCGTCCGGGATCACCAGCCACGACACCGTCGCCGCCACCCCGGTGACCAGCAACAACCCGACGGTACGGATCACCACGTCGTCGACAGTCATCGGCTCGACGTCGCGGGCACCGAGCACCCGGGCCTCCACCCGGCCGGTCTCGTCCAGCCGGTTGAGCACCGGGTTGTCGCTGCGCACCGCTGCCTCCTCCGCCCGCGTACCCCAGGGGTGTGTGCCCTTGCAGTCACTCTGCCCCGGGCGGACCGGCGGCGGCGGGGAAACGGCGTTGACGACGGCGCCCGCCCCCGCCGAAGCGGGAGCGGGCGCCGGTCGGCAGTGCGGACGAGGTCAGTCGTCGCCCTGGAAGTAGCTCAGCAGGCGCAGGATCTCGATGTAGAGCCAGACCAGGCTGACCAGGATGCCGAACGCGGCCACCCAGGAGTAGCGCTGCGGCAGGCCCATCCGGACGCCGTCCTCGATCTCCTTGAAGCTGAGCACGAAGCTCAGCGAGGCGACCACGATGCAGACCAGGCTGAAGCCGATGGCCAGCGGGCTGCCGTCACGCAGGCCGGTGTTGACGCCGAACAGCGCCAGCACCAGGTTGATCAACATGACCGCGAAGAGGCCGGTCATCACCGCGATCATGCCCTTGACGAACGCCGGGGTGGCCCGGATGACCTTCGCCCGGTAGAGCATCGCCATCAGGAAGAAGATGCCGAAGCTGGCCGCTGCGGCCTGGAGCACGATGCCGTCGTACGCCGTCTCGAAGGCCTTGCTGACCATGCCGACGAAGACACCCTCGACGACCGCGTACGCGATGACGAGCGCCGGGTTGGCCATCCGGGAGAACGAGATGATCATGCCGAGGACCAGGCCGACCACCGCCGCGCCGATCCAGGCGGTGCCGACGAGCGCGTCGGGCACGAGCACCCAGGCTGCCGCGGCGGTGATGCCGAGGATGCCGAGCAGAGCGACGGTCTTGACGACGACGTCGTCAACTGTCATCGGCGCCACGGTGGGCGGCGCGGCCGGGTAACCGGCCTGGGACGGGTACTGCTGGGGAATGCCGGGCTGTCCGTACGGCCCGGCCGGGGCGTACCCGGCGGAGCGCTCCCGCTCGGCCGCCTGGCCGAGCCGGGCGAGCACCGGGTTCGAGGTCTTCACTGTCTGGCCTCCCTCAGGGGGTCGTTTGCACGTGAACGTGCCCTCCAAGAGTAGACGGCGCGGCCAAGCCCGGGTGATCACGAATGAGAATGTGTCGAGCTGGAAGGTGCCCGGGGCGGGGGTCGAACCCGCACGCCTTGCGGCAGCCGCTTTTAAGGCGGCCGTGTCTGCCGTTCCACCACCCGGGCGGGTGGCACCGGCGCGTCGACACGCGCGGTGCAGTGTCACCGTAACCGGTTAGCGGCGACCCGACGTACCCAGCAGGGCATGCCACATTAGGGTCGGTGCCGTGAGCAGCGCAGCCCCGACGGCCCCCGACGCCGCCCCTGAGCAGGCCCTGCGCCTCGCCCGACGGGTCGACCGCCGGCCGCGGGCCGCCCGGCTGCTGGCCGCCGTGCACCGACACCGGGCGGATCTGCTCGTCGGTCTGGCCTGGGTGGCGCTGGCCGGCTGGCTCACCCACGGGCTGTGGCCCGATCCGGCCGGCCGCACCCTGGCGCTCAACCCAGAAGACCAGACCCTCTACGAATGGTTCCTGGCGGTCGACGCCCGTGCGCTGCTCGGGGACTTCGACCTGCTCACCGACCGGCTCAACGCGCCCGACGGCGTCAACCTGATGGCCAACACCACGGTGATCGCGCTCGGTGTCGTCGTCGCGCCGGTCACCCTGCTGCTTGGCGCACCGGTCAGCTTCGCGCTGCTCGCCGCCGCCAACCTCGCCGGCACCGCCGTCGCCTGGTACCTGCTGTTGCACCGGATGCTGCGTGCCCGCCGGCTGGCTGCCGCGCTCGGCGCGGGCCTGTGCGGCTTCGGCCCCGGCATGGTCTCGCAGACAAACAGCCACCTGCACATGACCGCCCAGTGGCTGGTGCCGGTGATCGTCTGGCTGGTGGTCCGGCTGCTGCGGGCGGCCGACCCCGGGCCGGTGACACCCGACCAGAGCGGGCCGGTCCGACCCGAGAGCCCGGATCGCCGCCGGATGGTCACCTCGGCGGTCGGGCTGGCCGGCGCGGTGAGCGCGCAGGTCTTCATCGGCGAGGAGGTGCTCTTCCTGGCCGCCCTCACCCTGCTGGTGATGGCGATCGGCTACGCCGTGGCGGACCGGGACCTGGCCCGGCGGGCACTGCCCGGCTTCGCCGGTGGGCTGGCCATCGCCGCCGGGCTCGCCCTGCTGGTGCTCGGCTATCCGCTGTGGTTCCAGTTCGCCGGGCCGCAGGGGGTCGCCGACGGCATGTTCACCCCTGCCTACTTCTCCGCCGACCTGAGCAGCTGGTGGGCGGTGTCCCCGCTGTCGGTGGCCGGCAGCGACGAGGCGGCCCGGCTGACCACCGGTCCGGCCGAGTACAACACCTTCCTCGGCTGGCCCCTCCTGCTTGTCACGGTGGCCTGCGCGATCTGGGCCGGGCGACGCCGACTCGTCTTCGCCTGCGTCGTGGCCGGCCTCGTGATGGGTGCGCTCTCGCTCGGCCCCGAGGTGGTGCTCGGTGGCACCAAGACCGCGCTCCCCGGCCCGTACGCGCTTGTCGGCGGGCTACCGGTGGTGGACGGCGCGTTGCCGATGCGGTTCGCGCTGGCGTTGCTGCCGATCGTCGCGACGCTGCTCGTGCTCGCCGTCGACCGGGCTCTGCGCAGCACCGGTCGAGCCCGGCGGCTGGTGCCACTGGCCGTCGGCGCGGCGCTGCTGCCGATCTTCCCCACTCCGCTGCCGACCGCCGACCGACCCGCAGTGCCGGAGTTCGTCACCGGCGGCCACTGGCGGCAGTGCGTACCACCCGGTGGAGTGTTGGTTCCGGTGCCGCTGCCCACGCCCAAGGAACCCGGGCCGATGCGCTGGGCCACCGCCGCCGACGCCGCCTTCAGCCTGCCCGAAGGGTTCTTCATCGGCCCGTACGGGCGGGGCGGCACCGCGGCGATGGGCACCTTCAAGCAGCCCACGTCCGCACTGCTGGCGGACGTCGCCCGGCGCGGTGACCAACCGGCCATCGGTGACGAGCAGCGCCGGCAGGCCGCCCGGGACGCGGACTTCTGGGGCGCCTCCTGCGTGGCGCTGGCCGACGACGCCCCACACGCGGAGAGTCTGCGGGCGACCCTGGAACAGCTCTACGGCCCGGCCACCCGGATCGCCGACGCCTGGACCTGGCGGGTCTGACGGTCTGTCCAGGCGTACGGAAGGACCCCTTCCAGATCGGAAGGGGCCCTTCGCTACAGCTGGGTCAGACGCGCGGGGCGCCGACCGGCTGGGATGCCTCGGAGAACTCCTCGCGCGGGTCGTGCAGCTGCCCGAGGGCTACCACCTCACGCTTGAGGACGAACGCCAGCGTCCAGTCCACCACCACGCGGACCTTGCGGTTGAACGACGGGATCCGGCTCATGTGGTACGTCCGGTGCATGACCCACGCCGGCCAGCCGGTCATCTTGATCCCGTACACCTGGGCGACGCCCTTGTGCAGACCGAGGCTCGCGACGCTACCGACGTGCTTGTGCTTGTAGTTGACCGGCTCACGGCCCCGGACCACGGCCACGATGTTGTCGGCCATCCGGGCGGCCTGGCGCACCGCGTGCTGCGCGCTCGGCGAGCAGAAGTTGCCCGGCTCCTTGGTGAGGTCCGGCACCGCGGCGCAGTCACCGGCGCTCCACGCGCCCTCGACCACCTGGTCGCCGTCGACCACCTGGAGAGTTGGCAGGCAGGTGATCCGCCGACGGTCGTCGCGCGGGAAGTCGGTCGCGTCGAGCATCGGCGACGGCTTCACGCCGGCCGTCCACACGATGGTGTCGGACCGGAAGCTGTCCCCGTCGGAGAGCTTGACCACCCCGTCGACGCAGGACTCGAGCCGGGTGTCCAGCCGGATGTCCATGTTGCGCTTCATCAGCTGCTGCACCGTGTAGGCGCCCATGTCCCGGTCGACCTCGGGCAGCACCCGCTGGGTCGCCTCGACGAGCACCCAGCGCACCTCGTCCTGGTTCAGCTCCGGGTAGTAGCGCAGGGCGTCGCGAGCCATGTCCTCCATCTCGGCGAGCGCCTCGATGCCGGCGTACCCACCACCGACGAAGGTGAAGGTGAGCGCCGAACGGCGAACGTCCGCATCCGCCGTGGCGGCCGCGACGTCGAGCCGGTCCAGGACGTGGTTGCGCAGGTAGATCGCCTCGCCGATGGTCTTGAACCCGATGCCCTGCTCGTGCAGGCCGGGGATCGGCAGGGTGCGGGACACCGACCCCGGGGCCACGACCACGTGGTCGTACGTGATCTCCCGGGCCGGGCCGCTGATCGGCTGGACGGTGGCCACCTTGCGGTCGTGCTCGATCCGCGTGACAGTGCCGGCCACCATCTTGCACCGCCGCAACTCCCGCCGCAGCGGCACCACGGAGTGCCGTGGGGAGATGTTGCCCGCCGCCGCCTCGGGCAGGAACGGCTGATAGGTCATGTGCGGCTGGGGGTCCACCACCATAACCTCAGCCTCACGGGAGCTGAGCTTCTTCGACAGGCGCAGCGCCGCGTACAGACCGACGTGCCCGGCACCCACCACAAGGATCCGCTTCGGATTCACGTTGTCTATCTTTCCCCGGCCGGCTCAGGTAATGCCGCTCGCGGCCCCCATCTGTGACGGAGCACAACCCATGTGACCTGCGTAACCCTCAGGTCGCAGCGGTCACCGCCGTCGCAACAGCCAGCCCAGCAACGCCGCCGTCGCCACGGCCAGCACCAGCCCCAGCACCGTCACCCACTGGTATCCGGCCTCCCCACCCATCCCCGCGGCCTGCAACAACAGCACAGCGAGCACCGCGGTGCCCAGCAGGACGCCGCCCGCCCGCAGCAACCACCGGCTGACCAGCGCCGGGTCCACCACCGCGTCGTAGGGCAGCAGGGCGGCAAGCGCGCAGAGGGTGTGCGCCAGGTAGAGCAGGGCGGCGACGGCGAGCAGCCGCCAGAGGGCGACCGGGCGGCCGTACCCGTCGGTGGCGAGCAGCCAACCGCCAACCGTGACCAACGCCGTGAAGACCGCCCAGAGCCGGCGCGGACCGAATGCGGGCAACAGCGCGGCGAACGCCAGGAAGAGGAGCGGCCGGCCGGAAAGCGCCTCGGCGGGGAAGGCCAGGGCGAAACCGGCAAACACGATGACGAAGATCCCGGCCCGGACCAGCAGCGGGGCGAGGCTGATGCGGGCCACCGCGTTCTGGGCGGCCCGCACCCGCCCGGTTACCGCCTCGATCATCTGCCACCAACCCTCGGAGCCGTCGCCAACCGGGCCACGTCCCGCAGCACCTGATCCAGACTGCCGGCGCCGGCCCAGCGCACCACAGGTACGCCGTGCTCCCGGAGCTGCCCGATCATGACGTCCCGGTCCAGGCGCCACAGCCGGTACGCCACCTCGGCCCAGCCCTGGTTCTTCGGCGACGCCAGGTCGGTCGGCAGGGTGTCGACTGCCACCACGAACCGTCCGGCGCGGGCCAGCCGGGCGAGCATCTGCGCCGACCGTTCGTCAAGCAGCGGGGTCAACACCACCACAAGCGCGTCCGAGGAGAGCAGTTGCGGGCCGAAGACCTGGTCGTACGGCTCGTGCGAGGAGGGTTGGACCTGCACGTCGAGCAGCCACTCCAGCACTGTCAGGTACTGCCGACGCCCGGCCGCCGGACGCAACCGGCGAGCTGCCGGCCCGTACTCCAACAGCGAGACCCGGTCGCCACGGTGCAGGTAGTGCTCGGCGATCGCGGCAGTGGCCCGGACCGTGGTGTCGAGCACCGAGGCGGCGCCACTCACCCCGCCGGAGCGGCCGGCCTCGGCGAGCACGTCGAGCAGCACCACCACCTCCGCGTCGCGGTCGGAGAGCGTGGCTGCCACGTGCAACTGCCGGGCGCGCAACGACACCCGCCAGTCGATGCGACGCAGCCGGTCCCCCGGCGCGAAGATCCGTACCCCGGCCAGCTCGCCACCCTCGCCGGGTCGGCGGGAGTGGTGCGCCCCGACCAGCCCGGCGGCGCGGGGCATGGCCTCGACGGCCTCGAACGGCTCGGTACGCGGGTACACCCGCACCCGGACCGGCTCGGTCAGCACCGCCCGGGAGACCAGCAGGCCGCCGGCCGTGGCGACCCGGGCACCGGCCGGTCCCACCGGATGCCGGCCCCAGCGCGTGGCCTGGCCGGCGAGTTCCAGATCCGCCACCGTCGCGGTGGGCACCGTCGTCACGAACGGTCGGTCGGCGAGGGAACGGCCCCTGCCGGCCGGGGCCCCACCGGCGGCCGCCGTGGTGGCGGCCGGTGGCACGTCGTCGGCGACGCCGTCCTGGGCGAAGCCGGCCCGGTCGATGCGCAGCCACGGCGACACCCGGGAACGCACCACCACCAGGTCGTAGTCGACAGTGTCCGGATTGCCGACGCTCACCAACGCCGTCACGTCGCCGCCCTCGACAAGCGGCCCGTCCGCACCCTGGGTGATCCACACCTGCGGCAGCGCCGTGGGCCGCCGACGCAGCGCGTACGCGGTGCCCAGCGCGAACGGGGCGGCCAGCACGATCAGGTCGACCCGCCCCAGCAGCACCCCCGCCACCAGCAGCAGACCGGCGAGCAGCACCGCCCGGCCGAGCGCACGGGTGGGCGCCCAGCCGGCAGCCGGTTCCGGCTCGGTGGCCGTCGGCACTGTCGGTACGGTCATCAGAGCCGAGGCCCGCCAGCGGCGTAGCTGGGCAGCGCGCCGCTCGCCGGAGCGGGGGTTGACTCCAGCACCTCGCCGACCACGAACGCCGGGTCTACCCGGCGCAACCACATCTCCGGGCGCAGGGTGATCCGGTGGGCCAGGGCGGGCGCCGCCACCTCCTTGACGTCCTCCGGCACCACGTAGTCCCGGCCGCCGAACACCGCGCGGACCCGGGCCAGCAGCAGCAGCGCCAACGATCCACGCGGGGAGGCGCCGACAAGCACCGACGGGTGCTCCCGGGTGGCCGCGGTGAGGGCGACGATGTAGCGGCCGATGGAGTCCTCCACCACCACGTCTTCCAGGGCGGCCTGCATGGCCCGCAGGGTGGCGGCGTCGACCACCGCCTTGATGTCGGCCTCCTCACGGCGGCGGCTCATCCGGCGGCGGAGCACCTCCCACTCCTCCTCGTGCTGCGGATAGCCGAAGGAGACCCGCAGCAGGAACCGGTCCAGCTGGGCTTCGGGCAGCGGGTACGTGCCCTCGTACTCGATCGGGTTGGCGGTGGCCAGCACGTGGAACGGCTCGTCCAGCTTGTAGGTCACCCCCTCCACCGAGACCTGCTTCTCCTGCATCGCCTCCAGCAGCGCGGACTGCGTCTTCGGTGGCGTCCGGTTGATCTCGTCGGCGAGCAGCAGGTTGGTGAAGACCGGCCCGGCCCGGAAGGTGAAGTCGCCGTTGCGCTGGTCGTAGAGGAACGAACCGGTGACGTCGGCGGGGAGCAGGTCGGGAGTGAACTGCAACCGGCGGAAGTCCAGGCCCAGCGCCTGGGCGAACGAACGTGCGGTGAGCGTCTTGCCCAGCCCCGGCAGATCTTCGAGCAGCACGTGACCGCCCGCCAGGATGCCGGCGAGGACCAACTCCAACGCGTCCCGCTTGCCGACCACGACGGTGCCGACCGCGTCCAGCACCGCCCGAGCCAGGTGGCCTACCTCGGCGGGGGCAATGCTCCGGTCCACGTCGTTCATCAGATCTTCTCCAGTTCGGCGACGATCACCGCGAGGTCGCGTGGCGACGGGGTGCGGCGAGGCGGGGTCTCCAGGAACGTCCACAGCAGGTCACCCAGCAGGACACGGGCGCGGGCCGGGTCCGACTCGCGGGTGACGCCGTGCTTCAGGCGCATCCGTTCGTCGGCCAGTTCAGCGATGCGGGGCAGGACCACCCCGGTGAAACGTTCGGGTCGGCTCGTGGACCAGTCCAGCGGCCATTCCCAGCGATTGATCGCGGCGCGCACCGCGTCCCGGGCACCCCAGTTGTAGCTGCCGTCCTCCTCACCCGTCCCGCTCCGGCCAGCCACCGGCAACGGCGGCGGCGCGAGCAGGGCGCTGACCCGGCGGACCGCCAGCACGGCGAGCACCCCGGCGATGAGGACGGGCAGCGAGACCTGGAGGCCAACCGCGCGGAGGCCGACGAGCAACACCGCGACGACAGCGGCGGCCCACGCGAGGGCGCGCACCACCGGGCCGATCCGGGAGCGGGGCGGCTCCGGCCCTCTCGGCGCCGGCTCCTCCTCGAACGTGAGCAGGTCGTCGATGCTTGTGCTGCTCATGCCGTCACCGCCGTGAGCTCTCCGCGCAGCCGACGAAGCGCGGCGCGGGCCTGGTCGCGGGTGCGTTCGTCGACCGGGCGGGTGGCGTAGCGGGCCTCCCGGTAGACGTGTGCGAACTCGGCGAGCACGTCGGCGCTGACGATGGCCGGGACGCCGGCCGCCGGGTCACCCTGCAGCAGCCGGCTGACCAGGTCGGTGGGGGTGTCCCCGGCGAGCCGTGGCACGCCGGCCGCGGCGGCGGCCTCCTCCAGGCGCACCCAGCACGCGATCACCGCCACCCGGGGATCGGTGTCCCGGTCGTCGAGCTCCACCAGGCCGGCGTCGAGGGCAGCCACCACCTCACGGGCGGTGCCCTCGGCGGTACGTCGGGCCCGCTGCGCCGGCAGGGCCCGGGTGCCGCGGCGCAGTGCGCCCCGGATCAGAATCCAGGACAGGTAACCGAGGGCGGCGAGGATGGCCAGCCCCAGCAGCACCAGTGCCACTGTGGCGACCCACTGCGGGATGTGCGCCTGAGTGGCCTCACCGGCGGTACGCGGCTCGACCGGAATGGACGGCGACGGCTCGGCGGTCGGGTACTCGGGCACCCACGGGACGTTCTCCGCGGCCGGCGGGATGCGGCTGGCCCCGATCGACGAGTGCGCGGACGCCAGCGCGGCACCGGCGAGCAGCGCGGCGACCGTGACGACCGGCCACCACCGGCGCAGCAGACCGAGCGCCGGGCGCACCACCCCAGGCTCGGCGGCCCGCACCGGGGTGGCGGGGCGTGTTCCGTCTGTCATCGCCACCACCCCACGCGCGTCTCAGTCCACCCCGGCCAGCTGCTTAGCCTGGTCGAAGACATCGTCCAGCATCTCTGGTGTCAGCCGCCCGGTGAAGGTGTTCTGCTGGCTGACGTGATAGCAGCCCAGCACGTCCGGAGCGGCTGTGCCGGACCAGTGTGCCCCATGACCGAACGCCGGTCGCGGGCTGGGCGGGCGCTGCCCGTACACCTGGCGAAGCACCGGCCACCACGCGGCCCAGGCGAACGCACCGAGCGCGACGACGACACGCAGCGTGGGCTGGATCAGCGTGACCTCGCGGTGCAGCCAGGGCGCGCAATTGTCCCGCTCCGACGGGGTCGGCTTGTTGTCCGGCGGCGCACACCGGACAGCCGAGAAGATCCGCAGGTCCCGCAGGGTGAGCCCGTCGTCGGCGGCGACGCTTGTCGGCTGGTTGGCCAGCCCGGCCCGGTGCAGCGCGGCGAACAGCACGTCACCGGACCGGTCACCGGTGAAGATCCGGCCGGTGCGGTTGCCGCCGTGCGCGGCGGGGGCCAACCCGAGGATGGCGATCCGCGCGTCGCCGGTGCCGAAGCCCGGCACCGGGCGGCCCCAGTATTCCTGGTCACGGAAGGCCGCCCGGCGGGTGCGAGCGACCTCTTCCCGCCACCGGACCAGCCGGGGGCAGGCGAAACAGTCGCTCACCGCTGCGTCCAGGTCGGCCAGGTCGGTCGCCCGCGCTGCGCGGGCGACCACCTGCTCGGGGGTACGCGACTCAGCCAAGCTTGGCCCGGAAGAGTTCGAGGGTGCGGGCCCAGGCACTGGCGGCGGCGCGCTGGTCGAACGCCTCCGGTCGGTCGTCGTTGAAGAAGGCGTGCGAGGTGCCCGGATAGTCGTAGAGGTGGCAGTCGCCGCCGGCTTCCTCGATGGCCCGGCGGGCCGTCTGGATGCCCTCGGCGGTCGAGGTGCCGTCCTCTTCGGAGCAGTGGATGACCGCGGCCTTGCCGGCGTAGTCGGCCCAGTCGGGGCGCATCGACTCCCACGGCAGCACCGGATAGAAACCGGCGGTAGCGACGATCCGCTCGGAGACGGTGGCCGACCACAGCGCGAGGCTGCCACCGGCGCAGAAGCCCACCGCACCGACCTTACCGGTGACCTCGGGCCGCCCGGCGAGATAGTCGGCAGCGCCGGCGATGTCCTTCGCCGCCTCGTCCATCCGCATCGCCATCAGCAGCCGCTGCGCCTCGTCCGGCTCGCTTGTCGTCTCCCCGTGGTAGAAGTCCGGGGCGAGAGCGACGAAGCCGGCCTCGGCGAACCGCTCCGCAACCGACCGGATGTGCGGAACCAGGCCCCACCATTCCTGGATGACGATGACGGCGGGGCTGGCCATGCCACTGGCGGGTATCGCGAGATACCCCTCGCTCGTACCCCCGTTGCTGCGGTAGGTCACCATTTCGCCCATGGGCCGTCCTCCTAGCGGTCAGTCATCGTTGGCTGGTCGCCCAGTGGTCCTAGTGCCGAAAGCCTGCCATGCCGCGCCGCCGCCGGGAAGACGCCGGAACAGTGGCATTCACCTCCCGTTTGCCCGCCGGTGACGTCGGGTACGCCGACGGCGGCGGGGTAGGCCCCCGCCGCCGTCGATGTCGAGTTGCCCCTTGGTCAGGCCTTCTTGGTCAGGCAGAGCACGTAGCCCGTCTTGCCGGGCAAGATGCTTGAGTAGATGTAGCCCTCTTCTTCCGGCTTGAAGTACTGCTCGCACGCGGTGTCGGCTCGGGCCTGGGCCTCGGTCTGGTCGTTGACCCGACCAACCACGTTGTACGCCGCCTCGGTGGAGCTGCACTCGACGATCCGGGCGTCGGTGACCTTCTCCTGCTTCGTGCCGGTGACCTCGGGCAGCTCGGCGATGCAGTCTCCGGCCTTGGCGGCAGCCGTCTCGTCCTTGTTGACGACGTTGGCGATCGCCGAGACGACACCGAACTTCAGGCCGGCGACGACGACGACCGCGAGGACCGCGCCGACGATGCCGAGGATCTTCGTCGCACCGGACTTCTTCACCTCCGGCTCAGCCGACTGCAGCTCAGCCGACTGCAGCTCAGCGGACTCCGGCTCGGCCGACTTCGCCTCAGCGGACTCCGGCTCAGCGGACTCCGCCTCAGCCGACTTCGGCTCAGCCGACTTCGACTCAGCCGACTCGGGCTCAACGGACTTCGACTCAGCGGACTTCGACTCAGCCGACTCCGACTCAGCCGACTTCGGCTCGGCCGGGCGCGGCTCCGACTCGGCCGGACGTGACACCGCCGCCTGCGGCTCGGTCGGCTGCGTCTCGACGGCCGGCTCAGCCGGTGCGGCGTCGGACGCGGGTGGCGATGCGACCTGCTCTGGCACGGGGGGTTCCTTCCGAGGGGTTGATGAGCAGACGACACCGTAACGATCATTGATTTCCGGTGCCGTCCCGCTCGCCTCGTCCGTTCAGTTATTTTCCAGCCTCGCCCGCATGATCCAATTCACACCGTAAATCAACTCGTCGGGGTGGGGCTCGGCGTGCCGGCCGGCGTCGCGGTCGGCTCCCCCGAGGGTCGGTCGGTCGCCGTTCCGCTCGGCGTCGGCGTGCTTGTGGGCTCGGCCGTCGGCGTGCTTGTCGGCTCCGCCGTTGGCGTGCTGGTCGGCTCCGCCGTCGGCGTGCTGGGCAGCGTCGCGGCGGGGTCGGACCCGGCCGGCCCGCGGGGGCCGAAGGGCGCCCGGTCCACGCAGTACGGGTACGGCCGCAGCAGCGGATTGCCGTCCTCGCTGACCGGACCACAGTCCGGGTAGCCCAGGCGGATCGGGTTGCCGTCCTGGTCGAAGAGCCGGGCATTCTCCACCAGCCGGCCCTCACTGTCGTAGACGAAGACGTCCCGGACCCGGACGTACTGGCTGTCGGTTGAGGTCTGGTCGTAGTAGTAGTCGTTGGCGTGCTGACCCTCGGCGTTGACGAGCCCGACGAGCGCGAAGATCACAAGCACCGCGCTGGCCACCTGCACCGCCGAGCGCGGCCAGCGGGTCAGCTGGGCGGACCGGCGACCGAGCCAGATCGAGGCGAGGACGAAGCCGACCAGCATGATCAGGCCCGCCAGCAGCTCGCCACCGAAGCGGGGCAGCAGACCGAAACTGTCGCCGGTGCTCATCACGGTGACCAGCATCGCCGCCAGGTAGCCGCGCAGCACCCACCAGCCCGGGCGCAACAGACGGAGGAAGTCGCTGGCCGTCGCGTACCCCAGGGGTGGGCCGAACTGGGTGTCGATCGCGTTCAGGCGGCGGCGGAGTCGGACCATCGCGGTAGCGACCCGCTGGTCGAGATTGCGCCCGCCACTGCCCGGCGCGGCACCGGCCGCGGCGCGCAGCTCGGCCGCGTACGTCTCGGGCTCGCCCAGCCGCTCGACGAGGGTGCCCTCGGCCTCGGCGGCGACCTCGCTGAGGTGGTCGGCGAGGTCCTCGGTCAGCTCGTCGCGTTGGGTGGCCGGCAGGTCGGCCAGGGCGGCCCGGACCCGCGCCACATAGTCGGTGATTTCCTGCTGCACGACGGTCATGCCGCCATCCCCCGATCGTCGAGCAGACTGTCCATTGTGGTGGCGAACGAGCGCCAGAGCTTGCCGGAGCGGGTCAACTGGTCCCGCCCCGCGGCGTTCAGTGAGTAGTACTTGCGGTGCGGCCCGGATTCGCTCGGCACGACGTAGGTGGTGAGCAGACCGGCGGCGAAGAGGCGGCGCAGCGTCCCGTAGACCGAGGCGTCGCCGACCTCCTCCAGGCCGGCCTCACGCAACCGGCGCAGGATGTCGTAACCGTAGCCGTCCTCCTCCCGGAGGACGGCCAGGACGGCCATGTCGAGCACGCCCTTCAGCAACTGTGTGGTGTCCACGCATTGCACACTACTGTGCAATGCGAAGTAGCGTCAACGATGTCGCCCCGACACGCGCCGGCACGGGCGCTGGCGTGATCCACTCGGGTTCCTGGAAGTCGGGGCGTCAACCCGACCCGGACACCCCGACGTTACGAAACCGAGTCGATCACGCGCTCGGCTAGCGCCCGGAGGGCTGGAGACTCCAGGCGATGCCGTCGAGGATGTCGTGCTCCGAGGCCACCACCGACGGCATCCCGGCCCGCTCCATGATCACGCGGAGCACCAGCGCGCCCGCGCCGATCACATCGGCCCGGCCGGGGTGCATCACCGGGTTCGCCAACCGTTGCGCACGGGTCTGACCCAGCAGGTCCGCTGTCACCTGGGCAACCGCCTCGTACGACACCCGGGCGTGGTGGATGCGCTCCGGTTCGTACCCCCGCAGGCCCTGCGCGATGGCCACCACAGTGGTGACCGACCCGGCGAGGCCGACCAGGGTGGCCGCCGCGCGGCCGGGCACCACGGCGAGCGCCCGGTCCACCGCAGCCGCGATGTCGGCCTCTGCCGCCTTGACCTGGTCGGACGTCGGCGGGTCGGCGGGCAGGTGCCGCTCGGTCATCCGGACACAGCCGATGTCCACCGAGATCGCCGCCTGCACCCCCGCGCCCCGGTCACCGACCACGAACTCGGTGGAGCCACCGCCGATGTCGACGACCAGGAACGGCTCCTTCGCGTCGGCTGGCAGGCCGCGCACCGCGCCGGTGAACGACAGTCGGGCCTCCTCGTCGCCGGTGACGACCTCGGGTGTGACGCCGAGCGTGCCCCGCACCATCTCGGTGAAGTCGTCGGCGTTCGTGGCATCCCGGGAGGCCGAGGTGGCGCACATGCGCACCCGCTGCGCACCCAGCTTCTCGATGTCCGCCGCGTACGACGCCAGCGCCACCCGGGTCCGTTCGATCGCCTCCGGGGCCAACCGGCCGGTGCTGTCGACGCCCTGCCCCAGCCGGACGATCTCCATCCGCCGGGTCAGGTCGACAAGCGGCGCCTGCGGCCCGGCCGACGCGTCGGGCAGGTCGGCCACCAGCAGCCGGATCGAGTTGGTCCCGCAGTCGATGGCCGCCACACGCGTTGTCACGGCAGCAACCTTACGGCAGGACGGGCGCGCACTCCGCTGCCTGGCCGGGTGGCTGCCGGTCGGGTGATTCGGCGGACGAGCAGTTCGCCAACGCCGCGCCGAGCGCGGTCAGGTGATGCCGAACCGCCCCGCCCTCGCGCTCGCTGGCCACCAGACCGGCGGACCGCAGCGCGGAGGCGTGCTCCGAGGCCGAGGAGAGACTGATCCCGACGGCCCGGGACAGCACGGTGGTGGTCAACGCGCCGTCGACCGCCAGCCGACGAAGCACGAGCGCCCGGGTGGCGCCGAGCAGCCGACCGAGGGAATCACCCTCGGTGGTTGCCCCGAGCGTGGGCAGCACCGTCGGATAGACAAGCAGGATCGGGTGACCGGGCTGCACCAGCACCCGTGGGCGGGGTCCGGCCAACGGGGAGGGCAGCAGGGTCAGCCCGTGGCCGGTGCCGGGCAGATTTCCGCTCCACCACGTCCGCACCTCGAGCACCGGCTCCCGCCACCGGATCATCGGGTGCAACCCCGCGAAGAGCCCGTCCAGGCCATGCTGCGCCAGCCGCTGGCCGGCACAGGTCACCTGCTGGCGGTACGCGCCGGTCAGCTCGGGCCAGAGCGGGGCCAGGACCGCGTCGAACCAGGTCCGGACGGCTCCGCCGAACAGGTCAAGCACCTCCTGGTCGGCAGCCGCGAACCGTCGCCGTAGCGGGGTGACCGCCGTGTGCGCGTACGCGGCGGTGGCCTCGGCACGGATCCGCCGTGCCGGTGTGGCCCGGATCGCCGCCAGGCCCGCCTCGACCGACTCCCGGCCGGACAACGGGGTGACGAAATCCGGCAGGCGCCCCCGGGCCGGCAGCAGGTGCCGCAGCGTCGCGGTGGCGGCCCGCGCGGCGCCGGTGCCCTCGACCGCCGCCGCCCGGTCGGCAAGTGCCGGTGCCAACGCCGCAACCGTCGGGTCCCGTAACCACTGACCGGCCAGCAGCGCGGTGCCGACCGGGTGCAGCCGGTCGGCGAACCGCACCCGGCAGAGGTCGGCAGACCCGAGCTGGAGACGAAGCATGAGTCACAGCCTGCCTCCCTTCGCCCAGGGCCGAAAGGGTTGATCCGCCAGCGGGCCGCCCCCAGTGTGGATTCGGGTCGAACGGGGGGTGGTCGACGTGCGGCGGACGGCGGCGGTGTTGACGGCGGTCTGCGTGACTGTCATGGCTACGGCCTGTGGTGAGCGGGGGCGGCCCGCGCCGGCCCCGCCAACCGCATCCCCGCCGCCGAGTGAACGGCCCGCCCCGGGCGACCACGACCTCACCCTCAGCCACAACGGCCTGGACCGCACCTACCTGCTGCACGCGCCACCCGGGTACGAGCCGAGCCGGTCGCCCGCGCTGGTCATCGCGTTGCACTTCTATCCCGGAAGCGCCTCCTCGATGCGGGAGCTGGCCGGTCTGGACGCCAAGGCCGACAAGGACGACGTGCTGGTGGCCTACCCCGACGGGGTGGACGGCGGCTTCAACGCGCTGGTCTGCTGCGGCAAGGCCGACGACGTCGGCTTTCTCACCGCCCTCACCGAGCACCTGGTGCAGACCTGGCACGCCGACCCCAACCGGGTCTTCCTCACCGGCATCTCGAACGGCGGCGACATGAGCTTCCGGGCGGCGGTGGAGAGCACCGGCACGTTCGCCGCGATCGGGGTGGTGAGCGGTGGTTACAGCGGACAGCTGACCACGGCCGCGGACTACGTGCCGAAGCGCCCGGTCTCCGTGATCACCTTCATCGGCGGCCAGGACCGGTACGCCTCGACGTTCCAGACCGGCATGCAGACCTGGCAGCAGCGGCTCACCTGCCGGCCGAGCCCGAAGGCGTCCGGGGTGGCGGGCGTGACGCACACGGTGGCGGGCTGCGCGGACGGCAGCGAGGTGAGCGTCTACACCCTGCCCGAGATGGGCCACAGCTGGCCGGGGGCGAAGACCGGTTCGCTCGCCGCATCGTCCGCGGGCTTGTCGGCCACCGACCTGATGTGGCAGTTCTTCGCGGCGCACCCGCGCAGGGCCTGACTACAGCCGCAGCAGCATCCGGGTGTTGCCGAGGGTGTTCGGCTTCACCCGCTCCAGATCCAGGAACTCCGCGACACCCTCGTCGTACGAGCGCAGCAGCTGCTCGTACACCGGTTGCGGCACCGGTGCGCCGTCGATCTCCCGAAAACCGAACGCGCCGAAGAACTGCGTCTCGAAGGTGAGCACGAAGATCCGCGCCACGCCCAACTCCCGGGCCGCGTCGATCAGCTCGCCGACCAGCCGGTGCCCGATGCGCCGGCCCCGACAGGACGGGTCCACGGCCACCGTGCGGATCTCGGCCAGGTCCTCCCACATGACGTGCACCGCGCCGCAGCCCACCACGACGTCGTCCTCGGCCCGGACCGCGACCCGGAACTCCTGCACCTGCTCGTAGAGGGTGACTGTCGCCTTGCTCAACAGTCGCCGGTCGTTCGTGTAGGTGTCGACGAGCCGCCGAATGCCGCGCACGTCGCCGGTGCGAGCCCGCCGTACCGTGATTTGATCCGCCGTCTGCGCGTTCACTCGCCCGCCGGGACGTCCACGCACGGGCCCGCCGTCCACCAGGGCTCGACCAGTTCCAACGTCTCGTCCCCGAACGGGTTGACCCCGGGGCCGGCGCCCAGCGCGTGCCCCAGGTGCACGTGCAGGCACTTGACCCGGCCCGGCATGCCGCCCGCCGAGATGCCGGCGATCTCCGCCACCTCGCCGATCGCCTCGCGGCGGGCGAGGTAGTCCTCGTGCGCGGCCCGGTAGTGGGCGGCCAACTCGGGGTCCGTCGTCAGCCGGTCCGCCATCTCCTTCATCAGCCCCGCCGACTCCAGCCGGCTGCACGCAGCTGTGGCCCGGGGGCAGGTCAGGTAGTAGAGCGTGGGAAACGGCGTGCCGTCGGCGAGGCGGGGGGTCGTCTCCACCACGTCCGGGAGTCCACACGGGCAGCGGTGCGCCACCGCCCGGGTGCCCCGGGGCGTGCGGCCGAGCTGCGCGGCCACGGCGGCCAGGTCGGCCTCGGTGGCCGGCTCACGCTGCGGCAGGGGTACGGAATCCGCCGCCGGCTCCGACGGTGGTACGACAGTCACGGTGCCCATCTCTCCTGGTGTGCTGATCGGTGGATCACTTGCCCGGCTGTTGGCTGTCCGCCGCCTGCACGCTCGACCAGAGCGTGTCGTACCAGGTCGATGGCCCGGCCGGGGCGGCCGAACCGGCCAATTTCCCGGCGTCCCGGGCGGCGCCCTCCGGGTCGTGCAGCACCACCATCATCTTCTCGCCCGGCGGGCCCAGGAAGAACCGCTCCCGGGCCTGGGTCTTGATGTACGCCGGGTCCTTCCAGTTGGCGGCCTCGGCGGCCAGCTTGGCGATCTCCGCCTCCTGCACCGCCTGGGCCGCCTCCATCCGCTCGATGTCGGCCTGCTGGTCGAGGTAGACCCGGACCGGATAGGTGTAGGCCAGCGCGAGCGCGATCAGGACCGCGAACAGCACTGTGGCCCGACCGGTGAAGCGACGGGGGTGGGGTGCGGTGAGCCGTTTGACGGCACCACCGGCGGCAGTACGCCGAGCGGCGCCCGGACGATTCGCGGAGCGCACGCCCTCGGCGCCCCGGGCAGCACCCGGTGCGCGACCGCCCGCGCGCGGCTCGGCGCGGACGCCGGTCTCGCGGACCGATCCACGGGTGGCCCGGCCACCGCCCGGCCGGCCGGACTGAACCGGCCGGCGGGCGGGACGTTGACCACCCGGTGTGCGGCGCTGCTGCATCGTCACACCCCTCCCCCGAGGCTTCGCGCGCTCAGGCCGAACGGTAGCGCGGGAACGCGCCGGCGCCGGCGTAGCGCGCCGCGTCGGCCAGCTCCTCCTCGATCCGGAGCAGCTGGTTGTACTTCGCGACGCGGTCCGAGCGGGCCGGTGCGCCGGTCTTGATCTGGCCGCAGCCGGTGGCCACCGCCAGGTCGGCGATCGTGGTGTCCTCGGTCTCGCCGGAACGGTGGCTCATCATGCACTTGAAGCCGGCCCGGTGGGCCAGGTCCACCGCGTCCAGGGTCTCGGTGAGCGAACCGATCTGGTTGACCTTGACCAGGACCGCGTTCGCGGACTTCTCCGCGATGCCGCGGGCGATGCGCTGCGGGTTGGTCACGAACAGGTCGTCGCCGACGATCTGCACCCGGTCACCGATCGAGGCGGTGAGCGTCTGCCAGCCACTCCAGTCGTCCTCCGCCAGCGGGTCCTCGATCGACACGATCGGGTAGTCGCCGGCCAGCTTCGTGTAGTAGTTGCTCATGTCCTCGGCGGACTTCGCGGCACCCTCGAAGGTGTACGTGCCGTTGTCGAAGAACTCGGTCGCCGCCACGTCGAGCGCGAACACGATGTCGGTGCCGAGCCGGTAACCGGCCTTCTCGACCGCCTCGGCGATCAGGTCCAGGGCTGCCGCGTTGGTCGGCAGGTTCGGCGCGAAACCACCCTCGTCGCCGAGCCCGGTCGACAGGCCCTTCTTCTTCAGGACCGACTTGAGCGCGTGGTAGACCTCCGCGCCCGAGCGCAGCGCCTCCCGGAAGGTCGGAGCGCCGATCGGCGCGATCATGAACTCCTGGATGTCGACGTTCGAGTCGGCGTGCGCGCCACCGTTGAGGATGTTCATCATCGGCACCGGCAGGAGGTGGGCGTTCGGGCCGCCCAGGTAACGGAAGAGGCTCAGCTCGGCGCTGCCGGCAGCGGCCTTCGCCACCGCCAGGGAGACCCCGAGGATGGCGTTCGCGCCCAGCTCCGACTTGCTGTCCGTGCCGTCGATGTCGAGCATCTTCTGGTCGATCAGCCGCTGCTCGCTGGCCTCGTACCCGATGATCTGGTCGACGATCTTGTCTTCGACGTTGGAGACCGCCTTCTCCACGCCCTTGCCCTGGTAGCGGTCGGCGTCACCGTCGCGCAGCTCGATCGCCTCGAAGGCGCCGGTGGAGGCGCCGGAGGGCACGGCGGCGCGGGCGACCGTGCCGTCGTCCAGGCCGACCTCGACCTCGACCGTCGGGTTGCCCCGCGAGTCGAGAATCTCCCGGGCGACGATTCCCTCGATGGTTGCCACTAAGTCGCTCCTCGTTGTTGTGATCCGGTCCGTGGGTGGGCCGCGACGGTGCGGCTGAGGCAGGTGTTGAACGCAGCGTATCGGGCCGCGCGAACGGGCACGGCGTCGCCCGCGCACCCGACTCGCCCCACGCTGCCGGACATTCCCGGATTTCCGGGCGTCAACCGGCAACGGGTTTGCGCTGCGCGGACCAGATCCACCAGGCTGGTCGGCATGCCCGCCGCCTCGACCACCCTCCGCATGCTCGCCGTGTCGGTCATCGCGTCGCTCACGGTCACCGGCTGTCAGACATTCGAGGACGCCGGAGTCGCCATGGGCCGCTCGGAACTCGTCAACGACCTCGCCGCCCGGCTGGACCGGGCGCTGGAGCTGACCTACTCGGCCGACTACCAACTCCCGGGCGGCCAGAGCGCCGCGATCGTGCAGGCGCAGGATCCGGCCCGGTCCGCGTACACCTATCCGGGCGGGCGACTCACCGTCACCCCGGAGGCGATCACCCGGTGTACGACGACCGGCGCCCGCCCCGAGTGCACGCTCGTCGCCCCGCCGACCCCGGGAAGCAAGCCCACCGTGACGCTCTTCGGTGAGGCCAACCAGCAGGGCCTCGCCACCCCACCGGTGGTGGTCGGGCTGCTGACCGCCGCCGCCCTCGACCCGCAGGCGGTCATCAAGCAGAGCGACAGCACTGTCGCCGGGCACCACGCCGCCTGCGTCGAGGTGCAGGGCTCGTCGTCCGGCGACTTCACCGCCTGCGTGACCACCGAGGGCGTGCTCGGCAGCTTCACCGGCCCGATCGACGGCAAGCCCATGGAGCTCGCGCTGAGCCGCTACACCGAAAGTGTGGACAACAGCGCGTTCGACGTGCCGGCCGGGGCCGGTGTGGTCGACCGCCGGCCGGGCGGCGCGTGACCGGGCCGGCCGTCGGGTCCGCGTCCGCCGCAGCACACGGCGGGCCCGCGTCCGCCACGCCACCCGGCGGGTTCCTGCCCGCCACGCCACCCGGCGGGTTCCTGCCGGGGGCAGACCGGAGCCGGCCGCCGGCCGCCGGTGATCTGGCCCTGCCGGTGACCGGCGCGAAGGTGCTGACCAGCTCCGCCGGTGGGCTGCTGCGGGTCGCTGACCTACCCGCCGACACCGACTGGGTGCCGCTGGGCACCCTCGACGGAACACCCGCGTGGGCCACCGACGTGTCCACCGCCGACGAGCTGCCCGGCCAGGCGCGGGGCTGGGCCGCGCTCGCCGGCGAGGTGCCGGAGCCACACGCCACGCTCGCCGGCCGGGCGTTGGCCGTGGTCACCTGGCGGCGTACCCACAGGTGGTGCGGGGCCTGCCGAGCCGAGCTGGCCGACGTCCCCGGCGAGTCGTCCCGGCGCTGCCCCGACTGCGGCCTGTACGTGCCGATGCAGCTCTCCGCAGCGGTGCTTGTCGCGATCACCCGGCCCGGTCCGGCCGGCCAACCCGACGAGCTGCTGCTGGTGCGGCACGCCACCGGACCGACCGGGCTGTGGGCGCTGGTCGCCGGTTTCGTCGAGGCCGGCGAGGCGCTGGAGGCCGCCGCGCACCGCGAGGTCCGCGAGGAAGTCGGGCTGAGCCTCGACCCACCGACCTACTTCGGCAGCCAGCCGTGGGCCCTCTCCGGCCCCGGCGTGCTGCTCGCCGGTTTCACCGCCACCGCCGCCGACCCGCACGCCGAGCCGGTGGTAGACGGGCGGGAGCTGACCGAGGCCCGCTGGTTCGGCCTGGATGCGCTGCCGGCGGAACTGCCGCCCGCGTACTCCATCTCGCGCTGGCTGATCGACGCGACGGTGACCGCCGGGCGGCATTGACCCCGCCGGGCGCGGCGATGTCCGCGCCCGGCGGGCCGATCGGGGCGGGGCGCTCAGAGACCGAGCAGCGTGCGCAGGTGGCGCGGGGGCGGGCAGTCGTGGGCCAGCATCGCGTCGTGCCAGTCGCGGACCGACACCCCGTCCGGGCGGGCCGCGGCGATCTCGGCCATCTCGCTGTACCCGACGAAGTAGGTGGAGAGCTGGGTGGAGGTGAGCAGCGCCCGACGCCACTTGCCGGCAGCCTCGCCCTCCTCCTGGAAACCGCGTTGGGTCATCAGCGCCATCGCCTCGGCCTCGGGCAGGTCCTCGGCGTGCACCAACTGGTCGAGCAACGCGTTGATGGTCATCCGGAGCTGCATCTTGAGTTGCTGCAACCGGACCGGGAGGCCGCCGAAGCCGAGCCCGGCCATCACCTCCTCCGCGTACACCGCCCAGCCCTCGATGAACGGCCCGGACTCGGCCAGGGCCCGGACCCGGGTGGCACCGACGTAGCGGCGGGCGTGGGCGAGCTGGAGGAAGTGCCCCGGCATCGCCTCGTGCACGGTCAGGTTGCGGATCATGTGGTCGTTGTACTCCCGGTAGAACGACTCGACCCGCTGCGCCGACCAGTCCGCCGGGGTCGGCGCGATGCAGTAGAAGGTGGGCACGGGGGCGGTCTCCAGCGGACCTGGCGAGTCGCAGTAGGCCACCGCGACGCCCCTGGCGAACTCCGGCATCTCCTGGATCACGCACCGGTCGTCGACGAGGGTGACCAGGTCGTGCGCGCGGACGAAGTCGGTGGCCTCGTCGAGCGTGCTGCTGGCCAGGTCGACGATGGTCCCGTCGTCCGGGTGCTCGGCGGCGAGCAGGTCGAGTGCCCGGCGGACGGCCGCGTCGTCGGCGGGGCCGCCGACCAGCTCGACGGCCGCCTCCCGGATCTCGGCGGTGACCCGGTCCAGGTTGGCCCAGGCGCGGCGCTGGATCTCGGCGGCGCCCAGCTCGGTGTCGAGGGTGTGCCAGAGGCGGGCCTCCCAGCGGCGGCGGCCCAGACGCGGATCACGGCCCGGGGCGGCGTCGGCGGCCAGGCCGGCCCGCAGCCAGGCGACGAACTCCTCAAGTGCGGCGATCGCCGCGGTCGCCGCCGGCTCGACCCGGTCGAGGGTGTGCGGCGCCTGGGCGAGCAGCGCCGGCACCTCGTCGCGGATCAGCGCCGCCGTGCCGGTGAACTGCCCGACCGCCGTCTCGGCGTGGATCCGCGGCATGTCCCGCAGCGTCGCGCGGGCGGTGGCGAGAGCGTCCGGTACGGCGGCGAGTCGGCCGGCGAGGCTGGTCAGCCGGACCTCCACCGGCGCGAACGGGCGGGCGAGGAGGGCGTGCAGGAGCGGGCCAGGATTGTGCGCCAGCGGGTCCCACTCGTGGGCCCGCATCTCGGTCGACTCGAACAACCCCCTGTCGACGAGCGAGCTGAGCAGCGCGTGGTCGACCTGCTCGGCGAGGTCCAGAGCAGCGGGATCGATGTCGGAGAGCGCGTCGGCGGCCTCCTTGAGCATCGCCCGGTCGGCGGCGACCCCGTCGGCGGAGAGGTCCGGCAGTCGGTCGTCGTAACTGTGGTCCCCCACGGAGGTGGCGAGGCCGGGCCGGCTCTCCAACACCGCGTCGACGATCCGCTCAGCCAAAGGCACGAAGGACTCCATGCCCCGACCCTAGACGGCACCTCTGACCCAATCCGCCGCAGCAACCCCCGGTACGTCCGGTCGAGCGGTCGGCCACCGGCACGGGGCTGACTGGTCCGCCGGTTGTGGATAGCCTCATCCACCGGCGACGTCAGGTCGGCTGCGGAGCGGGTGGACGCGCTGATCCAGCAGGTGAGCGTCGCTCTCCGAGGTACCGGATCGCAGAAGGGGCGGGCGATGGCCGAGGCACACGACTGGGCGTCGGAGGTCGTCGCGCACCTGACCGCCGCCGGCTGGCGGCCCGACCGGCAGATCGACCTGCGCGACTGGGCTCGGCAACTGGCCGATGGCAGTGGCTTCCACCTGCATGCCGCGGCAGCGCGCTTCCTCGGCGAGTTCGGCGGGCTCAACGTGCCCCAACGCCGTGACCGCGGGCAGGACGTCGCCTCGGTCACCTTCGAGCTGGATCCCCGCAACGGCGCGGGCCGCCGGGACTGGTTCCGTGCTCTCGGCTGCCCGGCTCACGGGGCGCTCTACCCGATCGGTGACGCCGGTGGCGGGCACGCCATCCTCGCCATCGACGAGGACTCCACGGTGTTCATGCTCTTCGGCACCGAGTGCCGGCGGATCGGCACCGGCCCGGAGGCGGTCGCCAACCTGGTGACCGGACGACGCCCCTGAGCCGCCCGCCGCCAGGTCAGGGGGCGGGGAGATCCGGCGGCGGTGAGTCGGATTCGGCGGCGCGCACGGCCTCGGCGTAGGCGAGGGTGGCGCGGCGAAGGGCCGCCTCCGGGTCGATTCCCGCCTCACGGGCTGCCGCGACAGTCGCCAGCAGGCTGGCGCCCAGCCGCGCTTCCGGGTCCACCTGGCTGTCGGCAAGTGGCGGCGGGACCGCTCGACCGGCGCGGGCGGCGCGGGCCAGGATCTGCGCGGCAAGGGCCAGCGCGGGCTGGCTCAGGGCCACCCCGTCCAGCACCGAACTCCGTGCCTTCTCCGCCCGCTTGATCCGCTCCCAGTTCTCGGTGATCTCCTCGAGCGTGCCCGCCTGCGCCCCGGCGAAGACGTGCGGGTTGCGCCTGATCATCTTGTCGACCAGGCCACCCGCCACGTCGTCGATGGTCCACCGCTCGTCCTCGGGCAACTCCTCGGCGAGCCGCGCGTGCAGGACCACCTGCAACAGCACGTCGCCCAACTCCTCGCGCAGCGCGTCGGTGTCGTCGGCGCTTATCGCGTCGTACGCCTCGTAACTCTCCTCAAGCAGGTAACCGGCGAGGCTGCGGTGCGTCTGCGCCCGCTTCCACGGGTCGCCACCCGGTGAGGCGAGTCGGTCCAGCACGGCCACCGCGTCGAGCAGCCGGGCGCCCGGCGGGTCCCACGAGCCGTACATCAACTCCATCTCGGCCAACCCGGGCTGCCGGGCCAGCCGCAGACCCAACTCGCGGGCCAGCGCCTCGTCACCCGCGGGGCCGGCCAACCACACAGCAGTGCCGTGGGTGGCCACCGCGTCCAGCAGCGGCTGCGTCGCCGGACCGTCCACCACTGTGACCTCGGCGCCCGCCTGGCGCACGGCCGTGGCCAACTCGCTCTCCGCGCCGGTCAACACCGGGTGCTGGCGTACGACGTCCCAGGCCGCGGAGGTCAACAGGCCGGCCGGCAACCGGGGTGAGGTGACAAGCAGGACGATCCGTGCCGTCATGCTCAGCTGGCCGTGCCCTGGTCCGGCGCCGGGCCATCGGCACTCGGGGAGCCGGTCGACGGCACCGCTTCGGGGGTGGAGATGTCGGTGACCGGACCGTCCTCGTTGATGTAGGGCAGTGAGTAGAAGACCGGCGTCTGGCCCTTGTTCACAGTCGACGGCACCCCGACCGCCCGGAAGCGCGGGTTGATCGAGACCTTGGCCCGGGTCGCCTCTTCTTCGAGCACGGCGCTCAACGCGGTGGCGCTGCGGACGAAACCACCGTCGCCGAACGCCTGGCGGACGTCGCTCACCGGCATTCCGGCCGGGATCGCGTCGACCTTCACCAGGGCGTCGTAGACGGCCATCAGCGATTCGTCGCTCAGCTCGGCCGGTGGCAGCTGCTGGCTGAGCACCGCGGACAGGTCTGCCCACTCGGCCCAGAGCTTCGCGTACTCGGTGGTCGCCGGCACCCGCAGGCTCTGCTCGATCTGCTCTGCGGTGATCTGGTCGGTCACCTGCACGTTCTTCGCCGCCACCACCCGCTTGCCCAGGTCCAGGCTGATGAGCAGGTCGACCACGTCCTGCCGGGTGACGGTGGAGCGCAACTGCTCCGGCGACGGCGTCGCCCCCGCCTGAGCACCCTGCTGCCGGACCGCGTCGCCGTACTTCGCCTGCACATCGGCGTAGATCGCGTCGACCCGCTTCAACGAGTAGGTGGTGTCACCGACGTACGCGGCGACGTCCGGCGCGGACCTGCCGCAGGCGGCGAGGGAGAGGACACCCAGCGCCGCGACGCTGGCGGCGACGATCACACGACGAGCACGCATGCCCGTCACTCTCTCATGCCCTCGTCCGTGCTGTGACGGCCCCCACCGCAACCCGGCCCCACCTCATCCCGGCCCCCACCTCATCCCGCCGCGACGGCGAGCGGGGCGGGGGCACCCAGCACATCGGAGAGCAACTGCGCGCACCACTGGAGCAGCGCCTGGTCACGCAGCGGCTCGCCACCGACCCGACGGGTGCTCGGGCGGGGCACGCTCACCTGGTCGGTGGCCAGCTTGTAGACGGCGTCCGGGTGGTAGCGCTTGAGCCGCAGCTGCTTCGAATCCGGCAACGGCAGCGGGCCGAACCGGACGTGCTTGCCCTGCATTGACACGTCGGTGAGGCCGTACCGGCGGGCCAGCAGGCGGAACCGGGCAACCTCCACCAGGTTCTGCACCGGGGCCGGCGGCTCGCCGTACCTGTCGGTCATCTCGGCGACCACCTCGCCCAGCCGCTCCTCGTCGCGGGCCTCGGCCAGCTTGCGGTACATCTCCAGGCGCAGCCGTTCCACGCTCACGTAGTCGTGCGGCAGGTGCGCGTCGATCGGCAGGTCGATCTTGACGTCCGGCTCGTCCTCCGACCGCTCACCCTTGAACGCGGAGACCGCCTCGCCGACCATCCGCACGTACAGGTCGAAGCCGACGCCCTCGATGTGCCCGGACTGCTCGCCGCCGAGCAGGTTGCCGGCGCCCCGGATCTCCAGGTCCTTCATCGCCACGTACATGCCGGCGCCCAACTCGGTGTGCTGGGCGATGGTCGCCAGCCGCTCGTGGGCGTGTTCGGTGAGCGGCTTCTCCGGCGGGTAGAGGAAGTACGCGTACGCCCGCTCCCGACCCCGGCCGACCCGGCCCCGGATCTGGTGCAGTTGGGCCAGGCCGAGCAGGTCGGCCCGCTCCACGATCAGGGTGTTGGCGTTCGGGATGTCGATGCCCGACTCCACGATCGTCGTGCAGACCAGGACGTCGAACTCCTTCTCCCAGAAGCCGACCATCACCTTCTCCAGGGCCTCTTCGCTCATCTGGCCGTGCGCCACGGCGACTCGCGCCTCGGGCACCAGCTCCCGCAGCCGCCGCGCCGCCCGGTCGATCGACTCGACCCGGTTGTGCAGGTAGAAGACCTGCCCGTCACGGAGCAACTCACGGTGGATGGACGCCGCCACCTGCCGGTCGTCCTGCGCGCCCACGAAGGTCAGCACCGGGTGCCGCTCCTCCGGCGGGGTGGCGATAGTGGACATCTCCCGGATGCCGGTGATGGCCATCTCCAGGGTGCGCGGGATCGGGGTGGCCGACATGCTCAGCACGTCGACGGACGCGCGCAGCGTCTTCAGGTGCTCCTTGTGCTCGACACCGAAGCGCTGCTCCTCGTCGACGATCACCAGCCCGAGCTGCTTGAACCGGGTGGCCGTCTGCAACAGCCGGTGGGTGCCGATGACGATGTCGACGGTGCCGTCGGCGACCATCTCCAGCGTCCGCTCGGTCTCCTTCGGGGTCTGGAACCGCGACAGTTGCCGGATCTGCACCGGGAACTGGCTCATCCGCTCGGCGAACGTGTTGTAGTGCTGCTGCACCAGCAGCGTGGTCGGCACCAGCACCGCCACCTGCTTGCCGTCCTGCACCGCCTTGAACGCCGCCCGGACCGCGATCTCGGTCTTGCCGTAGCCGACGTCGCCGCAGATCAGCCGGTCCATCGGGACGGTCTGCTCCATGTCCCGCTTGACCTCGTCGATCGCGGCGAGCTGGTCCGGCGTCTCCTGCCACGGGAACGCGTCCTCCAGCTCCCGCTGCCACGGCGTGTCCGGGCCGAACGAGTGGCCCTTGGACGCCTTGCGGGCGGCGTACAGCTGGATGAGCTGGGCGGCGATCTCCCGGACCGCCTTGCGGGCGCGGGCCTTGGACTTCTGCCAGTCCGAGCCGCCCATCTTGTGCAGGGTCGGCTGCTCGCCGCCGACGTAGCGGGAGAGCTGGTCGAGCTGGTCGGTCGGCACGAACAGCCGGTCGCCCGGCTGACCCCGCTTGCTCGCCGCGTACTCGATGACCAGGTATTCGCGGCTGGCGCCGTTGACGGTGCGCTGCACCAACTCGACGTACCGGCCGATGCCGTGCTGCTCGTGCACCACGTGGTCGCCGGCCTTCAACTCCAGCGGGTCGATGGTGTTGCGCCGCCGGCTCGGCATCTTGCGCATGTCCCGCGTCGAGGTGCCCCGACCGCCTGTCACGTCGTTGCCGGTGAGCAGCACGAAGCGGGATGCCTCGTCGACGAACCCGCTGCTCAGCGCGCCGCAGGTGACCACCAGCTCGCCGGGGGCGGGTGCGGTCGGCACCTCCTCGGTCAACCGGGCACCCAGCCCGGCGTCGCGCAGCACCTCCACCGCCCGTTGGGCGGGGCCGTGCCCCTCGAACACCAGCGCGATCGACCAGCCCTCGCCGGCCCAGCGCTTGAGGTCGTCGACCACCCGCGAGGTCTCACCGTGATAGAGCGGCGCCGGCTGGGCGGACAGGGTCACCGCGATGGCGTCGTCCGGGGTTACGGCGGCCTGCTCCGGCGCGTCCTCCCAGGGCTGCCGCGTCTCGGCGGTCTCCCCCTCCACCAGACCGAACGGGGACAGCGTCCACCATGGCTGGCCGAGCTTGCCCGCGGCGGCGCGTACCTCGCCGAGGGTGCGGAAGGCGGCGGCGCCGACGTCCACCGGGGCTTGACCGCCGACCGCGGCGGCGGCCCAGCTGGCCTGCAGGAACTCCTCCGAGGTACGCACCAGGTCGTGCGCCCTGGTGCGGATCCGCTCCGGGTCGCACAGCAGCACGTGGGTGCCGGCCGGCATGGCGTCCAGCAGCAGCTCAAGTGAGTCGGGGCCGACAAGCACCGGAGCGAGGGACTCCATCCCCTCCACCGGGATGCCCTCGGCCAGCTTGTCCAGGATCTCGGCCAGCTCGGGGTGCTGCTCGGCGAGCGCGGCGGCCCGCTCCCGCACCGCCGGGGTCAGCAGCAGCTCCCGGCAGGGCGGCGCCCACAGCAGCGGCACCTGCTCGATGGTGCGCTGGTCGGCGACGGCGAAGGTGCGGATCTCCTCCACCTCGTCGCCCCAGAACTCGACCCGGGACGGGTGCTCGTCGGTCGGCGGGAAGACGTCCAGGATGCCGCCGCGCACCGCGAACTCACCGCGCTTGGTGACCAGGTCGACCCGGGCGTACGCCATGTCGACAAGGCGGTGGGCGACCTCTTCGAGGTCGGCCTCCTCGCCTGCGGCGAGCTGCACCGGCTCCAGGTCGCCGAGCCCCTTGAGCTGCGGTTGGAGCAGCGAACGAACCGGGGCCACGACCACCCGCAGCGGCCCGGTGCCGCCGTGCGCGTCTGTCGACTCCGGGTGCGCCAGGCGGCGCAGCACGGCCAGCCGTCGACCCACCGTGTCGGAGCGGGGCGAGAGCCGCTCGTGCGGCAGCGTCTCCCAGGAGGGGAAGACCACCACCTGGTCGGCCGGCAGCAGCCCACCCAGGGCGGCGGCCAGGTCGTCGGCCTCGCGGGTGGTGGCGGTAACGGCCAGCACCGGTCGCCCGGCCCCACCCGCGGTGCCGTCAGGGTCGGCCGCGACGGCGGCGACCGCGAACGGGCGCAACGCCGCCGGAGCGGTGATGTCGAGGCCGTCGACCTGGGCGGCACCGGAGCGCGCCAGGTCACGCGCCCGGGTCAGCCCGGGGTCGGCCAGGGCGGCGGAGAACAGACCGGTGAGCAAGGGAATCCTTCCAGGGAGCCGACGCACACGACGGCGGCCCCTCGTCCAGCCGGACGGGGGGTGCACGACTACAAGCCTATCCCCGTCCACCGACACCCACCCCCTTCCGCCCAGGTCCGCCACGCGCCGAACGCAACGCCCCGCCCCGCGCGTCCCGTCGCCCCGTCGCCCCGCCGCCCCGCCCCGCCGTGCCCCGTGCCCCACGCCCCACGCCCCACGCCCCACGCCCCACGCCCCACGCCCCACGCCATGATCGTGCTCAATCCTGGATGTAGTGGCCTCGCCGACGCGTCGTCACCACTACTTCCTGGTTCTTGCGCGATCTTGGGGGCGGGACGACCTTCGGCCGAGCATCCCGGCGCACGAAGCCCGCCGACCGTGGCCCCAGCCATCATCGACGCGCGGATCTTGACCGCCGCCGGTCAGCGTGTTCGGGTTGGGGGATGAGTGAGCAGTGGCGGGCACAGTTCGACGCGGAGGTGAGCTTCGCCAACGGCGGAGGGCTGCGTACCGAGGGATTCCGGCTGGACATCCCGGGGCGGGAGATCACCGACGACGACCTGGCGGCGTTGTTCGTCAGGCATCTCGGGTTGCTGATGGTCGCCGAGGTCCGGATCAGCGAAAAGTCGATCATTCAGGAGCCGCACAAGGGTGGCCGGGGCGTGACGGTCGATCAGCCCACTCCCGGCCGCAGACTGGTCGAGCTGAGCCACGTGATCAGCGAAGGGATGACGACCCTGCCCGGTTGGCCCGGCCCCCGGATCACCGACTGGCTGACCTTCGCGGCGTCCAGGGACCGGTACGCGCCGGGCACCGAGTTCCACGTCGCGCGGATCGACCTGCTCGCCAACACCGGCACGTACGTGGACACTCCCGCCCACCGCTGGTCCGGTGCCGACGACCTGACCGGGATGTCGCTGGACCGCCTCGCCGACCTACCTGGGGTGGTGGTCCGGGTGCCGGCCGGCACCCGAGCGGTGGATCGGCTGATGCTCGCCCCGTACGAGGTGACCGGGCGCGCGGTGCTGCTGCACACCGGGTGGGATGCGCACTTCGGCACCGAGCGGTACGGCGCGCCGGAGGCGCCGTACCTGACCGGGGACGCCGCCCGGGCGCTGGCCGACGCGGGTGCGGCACTGGTCGGCATCGACTCGATCAACATCGACGACATGACCCCGGCGGCCGGCGGCGAACGCCCCGCGCACAGCACGCTGCTCGCCGCCGGCATCCCGATCGTGGAGCACCTGACCGGCCTGGACGCGCTGCCGCCGACCGGCTTCCGGTTCACCGCGGCCCCGCCGATGGTGGCCGGTATGGGCACCTTCCCGGTCCGCGCCTTCGCCGTCCTCAACCCCTGACGCCGCCCAACCCCCAACCGTCAGGAGGAACGATGCCCGCCGAGGGAGTCGGCAGTGATCCGCGTCGCCGTACCACCCCCGCCCGGTGGCGGGTCCTGGGTCATCCCCCCGGGATGCTGATCTACCAGGTGCGGTGCATCGTCGAGAACCACGGCTGGACGGAGCCGGCCGCGGTGGGCCGTCACCAGGTCCTGCTGGGGCGCTCCGGGGTGTACCGGCGCCGGCTCAACGGTCACGTCGAGTTGTCCGATGCCACGTCGGTGCTGCTGACCCGCCCCGGTGACGAGCTGTCCGTCGCGCACCCCTTCGGGTGCGGTGACTCGTACACCTGCCTGGAGATCGATCCGACGGTGCTGGCGGAACGGTCGGACGCGGCGGGTTGGCTGCGCAAGGACGGCTGGTCCGGTGCCTCGGACGCCGCGCTGGACCTCGCGCACCGGCTGTTGGTCGCCGAGTTCCGGCGTGGGGTGGACGGCTTCGAGATGGCCGAGCGGCTGCATCGGTTCCTGGCGCACCTGCTGCGGCACAGTGCCCTCGGCACCGACACGGCGGGCGACGAGGTCGATCGTTCGGTACGTCGGCGGCCGGCGACGCTCGCCGCGCACCGGCGGCTTGCCGATCGGGCCCGGGAGGTGCTGGCGGGCTCGGACTACACGCTCGGCCTGAACGAGGTGGCCCGGGAGGTCGGCAGCTCACCGCACCACCTCAGCCGGGTGTTCCAGCGGATGACCGGCAGCAGTCTGACCGCCTACCGCAACCGGCTTCGGGTGCGGGAGGTGCTGGACACTCTCGCCGAGCCGGACGGACGTCCGCTCGGTGCGCTCGCCAACGAGTACGGGTTCGCCGACCAGGCGCACCTGACCCGGGTGGTCAGGGAGCAGGTGGGCCACCCGCCGGCCCGGCTGCGCCGCCTGCTCACGCCGTCCGCAGAGGGAGCCCGAGCGGGACGAGCGACCACGAAGGCGTGACCGCGTCCGCGGGAGGTCTCGCGGCTCGACACCGCGCGACCTCCGCCCGAACGGTCGCACCGGAGGGCCGGCCGGGAGTCGGGCCTCCCCGAAAAGGTCCGCGTACCCGGCTTCGACACCCACCCACGTGGACGCCCTCCGAACCGACGTGAACCATCTTCGAATCGCGGGGGCGTCCCGGTCTTGAAGAAAATTGCGCGAACGCCGGGCGCGGCCGGTGTCAGTAGCGCACCGAGATCCGGCGCTCGACGGCGTCCACCCGGATCTCCCCTCCGTACGGGACGATGACCTGCGGGTCGGTGTGGCCGAGGTCGACGTCGAAGACCACCACCGCGTCGGCGTTGTACGGCGTGAGCGCCCGCGTGATCGCCTCCCGTTGCGCCTCGCCCCACGCCTGTCGTTCCGGCACCGTCAGCGGCTTGCCGAAGTCCCACGCCTTGGGGCGGCCGACCAGGACGGCGGGGAAGGCGGCGAGCAGGCCCCGCTCCCCCATGTTCCGCACGATCCGGAACACCTCCTGGGCGCTCGGCATCTCCTGGGAGGTCTCGATGACCAGCACAGACCCGGTCAGTTCGGCGGCGGTCGGCACCCGGTCGGCGGCCGACAGCCAGTGCAGGATCTCCAGGTTGCCGCCCCAGGTGCGTCCCCGCACCACCCGTTGCGGCCCCTGCCAGCGCCAACCCTCGCCGGGCAGCATCTCCGGCTCGTACGCCAGCGTCTCCGGCTCGGTCCACGGGTTCGGCCGGTCACCCCATTCCCGGGCGGGCGTCAGCTCGTACCAGTCGCTGCTGAACAGGGCCGCGCGCAGCGACGCGAAGGTCAACGGGTGCGGTGCGCCCGGCCGACCGAGGTGCACCAGCACCGATCCGCCGTGGTAGGCGACGATGCCCAGCCGGTACAGGTGGTTGAGCACGTTGGTGTTGTCGGAGTAGCCGAAGTAGGGCTTGGGGTTGGCCCGCAGCACGTCGTCGTCGAGGTGCGGGGTGACCGTGATCAGGTCGTCGCCGCCGACCGTGGCGAGCACGGCGGTGATGCTCGGGTCGGCGAACGCGGCGGTCAGGTCGCGGGCCCGGTCGCGCGGGTCCGCACCGATGGCCCGGGTCGTCGGGTACTCCACCGGCTCCAGGCCGAACTCGTCGCGCAGGCGGCGCACTCCCAACTCGTACACGTGCGGGAAGAGTCCCGGCAGGCCGGCGGAGGGTGAGACGACCGCGACCCGGTCGCCCGGCCGTGGTTTCGGTGGATAGATCGGTGTCCCCATGATCGAAGGCTAACCACCCGGCCAACCGGTTTCGGTCCTGCCGTTCACCGAACGGACATTAGGCTCCTCATGTGGATGAAGCACCGCAAAGGCCCGACCGTGACTGGGCGCCGCGCAGCATCGGGCTGCTCATCGGCACGCTCGCGCTGGCCACCGCGTTCATCGCGGCCTACGTCGGGGCACTGCACAAACCCACACCCCACGACCTGCCGATCGGCGTCGTCGCCGGCGA
The DNA here is from genome assembly GCF_040649215.1 of Micromonospora sp. NPDC049044. Lineage (NCBI taxonomy): Bacteria > Bacillati > Actinomycetota > Actinomycetes > Micromonosporales > Micromonosporaceae > Micromonospora > Micromonospora sp. NPDC049044. The sequence goes on from NZ_JBEZFA010000004.1 coordinate 152,793, forward strand.
CCAACGCGCGCGGGCGACGCTCGACGCCGTGCGCGAGCAGACCGACATCCTCGAACCCATCGAGTACGACGACCCGCCCGCCGCCGAGCACGGCCTGCTCAGCCGGGCGGTGTACGCCGTGCTCAGCAGCGGCCCCGACAACGGCCTGCGCCTCACCGTCGCGAGCGCCTCCGGCCCCTCGGCCACCAGCGCGATCAGGGAGGTCCTCAGCACCGCGGCCACCCGCGCCGGCACCCCGTTGCAGGTCGTCGACCAGGTGCCGGTCACCCCGGACGACCCGCGCGGGGTGGTGCCCTTCTACCTGAACGTCGGGTACGTACTCGGCGGCTACCTGGCCTCGACGGTGCTCGGGATCTCCGCAGGCACCACCCCACGGACGGCGCGTCGGGCGGGCCTCCGCATCGCCGCCCTGGCGGTCTACAGCGTGCTGCTCGGCATCGCCGGCGCGATAGTGGTCGGGCCGGTGCTGGACATCTGGCAGCACGACGTACCGACGATCGCCGCTGTCGGCGCGCTGGCCGTCTTCGCCGCCGCGATGTTCGCCAGCGCCATCCAGGGTTGGCTCGGCGTCGCGGGCACCGCGCTGGTCATCCTGTTGCTGGTGGTGCTCGGCAACCCCGGCTCCGGTGGCATCTACGCGCCGGAGTTCCTGCCCGGGGTGCTGCGCGGCATGCACCGCTGGAACATCCCCGGGCTCGCCAACGACCTGACCAAGGCGGCTGTGTACTTCGACTGGCGGTCCGCCGGCTGGCCCGCGACCGCCCTCGCGCTCTGGACGGCGCTCGGCATCGTCGGGTTGGTCAGCGCCAGCGTCGTCCGCGGTCGCCGGGCCGCCGCCCACCACGGATCGCCCCGTCCGGACGCCGCTGCCAACCGGCACGGTGGTTGAGATCACGCCCGAAAACGCCGCCTCGGCGACAGTGGATCACCAGGGGGCCCTCCAGACACCCGGTGCGCGCGGATACCATCCAGTAAGTCGGACAGCGCTGTCCTTCGTAACCACGTGAGGGAGCGCACCGTGACTGACCAGCACGACCACGACGGCCCCGACGCCGCGCTGCGTGCCGACATCCGCCGGCTCGGCACCCTGCTCGGGCAGACGCTGGCCCGCCAGGAGGGCCGACCACTCCTCGACCTCGTCGAGGAGATCCGCGCCCAGGTCCGCAGCGACGTTCCGGCAGCCGCCCACCGCCTCGGCGGGCTCGACGTCACCACCGGCACCAAGCTGGCCCGCGCCTTCTCCACCTACTTCCACCTGGCGAACATCACCGAGCAGGTGCACCGGGCGCGGGATCTGCGCCGCCGCCGCGCGATGCAGGGCGGCTGGCTGGACCAGGCCGCCAAGATGATCGCCGAGCGCGGGGTGCCGGCCGAGGAGATCGCCAACGCGGCCCGTCGGCTGGCGGTGCGCCCGGTCTTCACCGCCCACCCGACCGAGGCGGCCCGCCGCTCGATCCTGTCCAAGCTGCGGGCGATCGCCGACGAGTTGGACACCGAGACCGCAAACGCGATCCTCTACGGCGCCAGCGACGAGGGCCCGGCCAACCGCCGGCTGGCCGAGCTGCTCGATCTGATGTGGCAGACCGACGAGCTGCGCCTCGACCGGCCGGACCCGACCGACGAGGCCCGCAACGCCATCTACTACCTGCGCGACCTCTACGCCGAGGCCGCCCCGCAGGTGCTCGACGACCTGGCCGACACGCTGCGCACCCTCGGCGTGGAGACGTCACCGACGGCCCGGCCGCTGAGCTTCGGCACCTGGATCGGCGGCGACCGCGACGGCAACCCGTTCGTCACCCCGGCGGTCACCCGCGAGGTGCTGACCATCCAACACGAGCACGGCATCGCGGCCACCGAGAAGGCGATGGACCACCTCATCAACGAGGTCTCCGTCTCCCGCCGGCTGCGCGGGGTGTCCCTGGACCTCTCCGCCAGCCTCGCCGCCGACCTGGACGCGCTGCCCGAGGTGGCGACGCGGTTCCGGCGGGTCAACGCGGAGGAGCCGTACCGGCTCAAGGCACGCTGTGTGAAGGCGAAGCTCGCCAACACCCGGCAGCGGCTGCGGCAGGGCACCGCGCACGTACCGGGCCGGGACTACCGGGGCTCCGCCGAGCTGATCGCCGACCTGGACCTGCTGCGCGCCTCGCTGGCCCGCAACTCCGGGCAGCTCACCGCCGTCGGCCGGCTGGCCTCCACCATCCGCACGGTCTCCGCGTTCGGCCTGCACCTGGCCACCATGGACGTCCGGGAGCACGCCGAGGCACACCACGCGGTGCTCGCCCAGCTCTACGAGGCCGTCGGCGAGGTCTCCGACTATCCGGCGCTGACCCGGCTGGAACGCACCAAGCTGCTGGCCGACGAGCTGACCGGCCGCCGACCGCTCTCCACCCTCGACACGCCCCTCACCGAGCCCACCCGCAAGACGTTCGACGTGTTCAGCACGATCCGGGAGGCCCAGGACCGGTTCGGCACCGAGGTCATCGAGTCGTACATCATCTCGATGACAATGGGTATCGACGACGTGCTGGCCGCTGTGGTGCTGGCCCGCGAGGCCGGCCTCGTGGACGTGCACAGCGGGCGGGCCCGGATCGGGTTCGTGCCGCTGCTGGAGACCCCGGCCGAGCTGAACGCCGGCGGCGAACTCCTCGACGACCTGCTGTCGCTGCCCGCGTACCGGGCCCTGGTGAGCGCCCGCGGCGACGTGCAGGAGGTCATGCTCGGCTACTCCGACTCGAACAAGGAAGCCGGGATCACCACCAGCCAGTGGTCGATCCACCGGGCGCAGCGCGCGTTGCGCGACGTGGCCGCCCGACACGGGGTGCACCTGCGGCTGTTCCACGGCCGGGGTGGCACGGTCGGGCGCGGCGGCGGCCCGACGCACGAGGCGATCCTGGCTCAGCCGTACGGCACGTTGGACGGCGCGATCAAGGTGACCGAGCAGGGCGAGGTGATCTCCGACAAGTACACCCTGCCGTCACTGGCCCGGGAGAACCTGGAACTCACCCTCGCCGCTGTGCTCCAGGCGACCCTGCTGCACACCGCACCACGGCAGCCGGCCGAGATGTTGGAGCGCTGGGACGCCACAATGGACGTGGTCTCCGAGTCGGCGTACCGGTCCTACCGCTCGCTCGTCGAGGACCCGGACCTGCCGGCGTACTTCTGGGCGTCCACCCCCACCGAGCTGCTCGGCGCGCTGAACATCGGCTCCCGGCCGGCGAAGCGCCCGAACACCGGCGCGGGGCTCTCCGGCCTGCGGGCCATTCCATGGGTGTTCGGGTGGACGCAGACCCGGCAGATCGTGCCTGGTTGGTTCGGCGTGGGTTCCGGGCTGGCCGCCGCCCGCGAGGCAGGCCTGGCGGACGTGCTCGCCGAGATGCACCGCAACTGGCACTTCTTCCGTACGTTCCTGTCGAACGTCGAGATGATGGTGACAAAGACCGACCTGAGCATCGCCCGCCGGTACGTCGAGACCCTGGTGCCGAAGAAGTTGCACCCGATCTTCGAACAGATCGAGCAGGAGTACGAGCTGACCAAGCGGGAGGTGCTGGCGGTGACCGCCTCGCCCGCCCTGCTGGAAAACTCGCCGGTGCTCCAGCGCACCCTGGCCGTACGCGACACCTACCTGGAGCCGCTGCACCATCTCCAGGTGGCGCTGCTGCGGCAGTACCGGGAGTCCGGTGCCGCCGGCCGGGCGGTGGCCACCGCACCTGGCGGCCGACGCGCGCCGAGCGACGGCACCGCCCTGGAGCGGGCACTGCTCACCACTGTGAACGGCATCGCCGCCGGGATGCGCAACACCGGCTGACCAGGCAGAACCGACCGTCGACCTAGTCGATCATGGAGTTGTGGTGGCCGCTTCGCCCTCGTAAGAGGCTTTTGCGGGGCACCACAACTCCATGATCGACCGACTGGGCAGGTTAGAAGTCGCCACCACCGAAATCGCCACCACCGAAATCGCCGCCACCGAAGTCCCCAAAACCGCCGAAGTCGCCAGCGGCGTAGTCCCCGCCGCCGTAATCCCCGCCGGAGTCCCCACCCTGGTCGCTGCCGCCGAAGTCCCCACCCTGGTCGCCGCCGTCGCCGCCCTGGTCGAAACCGTCCCCGAAGCCCTCCTGGTAGCCGGCGTCATAGCCGTACCCGGGGTCGGCGAAGGCCGGCGAGAACAGCGCGTCGGCGATCAGGATGCCGCCGAGCACACCGGCGCCGGCGCCCAGTGCCGTCTTCCACCACGGCGTCGAGTACCAACCGGCCGGCACCGGCCGACCCTGATAACGCCCACCGGGGTAGTAGTAGGGCGTGTCCCGGCCGGGCTGCGGGCCGGCGCGGAAGGTCTGCCCCTGCACGTCGACCTCGCGCTCCTTGGTGAGCTGCCCCACGCCGCGGGCGGCGGCCAGCGTCGGCACCTCCGGGCCCGGGTCGATACCCAGCGCGGTACGCGCCGCCCGGATGTACGCCAGCCCTTCCAGCGCGGTTTCCCGGGCCAACCCGAACTGGTGCGGCGTACGGGCCTGCTCCAACTGCGAGCCGGCCGCGTTGTACCGCTCACCGGCGTCGGCAAGCGCCTGGCGGACCGCTGGTTCGTCACCGTGCAGGTTCATCAACTGGCCGCCGAGACGCTCGTACCACCGCTGCGCCTCCGCACGGGCGTCGCCGAGCGCGGTGCGTTGGCGGGCACTGGCCTGGGCGCGGACGAGCGCCGCGGCACCCAACGCGCCAACCAGCACGACGGCGAGGCAGAGCACAAGTTCCATGACAACGAACGTACCCCCGGCCCGCACGTCGTACCGGTCTGGCAAGCTCCGGTGATGGACGTCTCGACGCTGCTCGTCGTGATCGTGTGCCTCGGTGCCGGCGGCGCGGTGGGTTGGCTCGCGGCCCGGTCCCGTTCGGCAGCGGACATCGCCCGCCTCGATGCCACCCTGGCCGCCACCAGGGAGGGCGAGGGCCGGCTGGAGCAGTCGATGCGGGCGTTGGGTTACGAGGCCACCGCGCAGTCTCAGGAGGCGGTGGCCCGGGCGGTCGCGCCGCTGCACGACACCCTGCGTCGCTACGAGCAGCGGGTGGCCGAGCTGGAACACGACCGGGTCGACGCGTACGCCGAGCTGCGTGAGCAGGTCCGGTCGATGACCGCCGTCTCCGGTGAGCTGCGCACCGAGACCAAGCAACTGGTGGCGGCGCTGCGCGCGCCGCAGGTGCGCGGGCGGTGGGGTGAGCACCAGCTGCGCCGGATCGTCGAGGCGGCCGGGATGCTGGAGCACTGCGACTTCGCCGAGCAGGTCACCGCCGCCACCGACCAGCAGGTGGTCCGACCGGATCTGGTGGTCCGGCTGCACGGCGGCCGATCGGTGGTGGTGGACGCCAAGGCGCCGTTCGACGCGTACCTGACGGCCATGGAGGCCCGGGACGAGCGTGGTCGCGACACCCACCTCGACGCGCACGCCCGGCACCTGCGGGGGCACGTCGACGCGCTGGCGGCCAAGTCGTACTGGTCGGCGTTCGACAACTCGCCGGAGTTCGTGGTGCTGTTCGTCCCCGCCGATCCGTTCCTCGACGTCGCACTCCAGCGTGACCCGACGCTGCTGGAGCACGCCTTCACCCGCAACGTGGTGCTTGCCACGCCGGCGACGCTCGTCGCCCTGCTCCGCACTGTCGCCTACTCGTGGCGGCAGGAGGCGCTGGCCCGCAACGCGCTCGCTGTGCACACCCTCGCCCGCGAGCTCTACGGTCGGCTCTCCACCCTGGGCGACCACGTGGGCAAGCTCGGGTCGTCGCTGGCCGGGGCGGTGACCGCGTACAACCGGGCGGTCGGCTCGTTGGAGGCCCGGGTGCTGGTCAGCGCCCGTAAGCTCGCCGAGTTGGGCGTGTCGGACGAGGAGTTGGCCACGCCCGCGCAGGTCGAGTTGACGCCCCGACAGCCGCAGGCACCCGAGCTTGCCGATCCGGCAGACGACGAGGTCACGGCCCGCTAATCGGCGCCGGTCAGGAGCGGTTGGCGTTCGACACGACGAACGGGGTGCCCTGCTGACAGGTGGTCATCATGCCGGGCTCGGCCCGGCCGGTGACCTCCACCCGCGTGCCCGGGGTGAGCACGTCCCGCGGCCCGCCGAGCAGCAGGTAGCCGTCGAGCAGGACGCACTTTGGCTCCACCCCGGCCCGCACGACGCCGCTCAGGGTGGTGGCCCGAACCCCCGGGGGCGTGCTCGGACCGCCCGGCTTCGGCCGCGACGGCGTGCTGCTCGGGGCGGGGTCGACGATCGACGGCGTGCTGCTCGGGGCGGGGTCGACGATCGACGGCGTGCTGCTCGGGGCGGTGGTGGTCGGGTCGGTGGTGGTCGGGCTGGTCACCGGCTGCGTCTCCGTGGGCGTTGCCGGCGGGGTCGCAGTGGGGGTGCCGCCTCCGGCGTTCCCGCTGCCGCAGGCGCTCAGCGCCACGCAGATGGTCAGCGCGGAGACGGCGAGCCGAAAGGTCCTCATGCCGGATCTGACGTACGCCGGGTCGACTTCGTTCCCGCGATCAGCCGCGCGCCGCCGCTGCCTTCATGTCCCGCTTCAGCTCCTGCGGGAGGGAGAACGTGAGCCGCTCGTTCGCGGTGGTGATTTCCTCGACGTCGGCGAAGCCCCGGGCGGCGAGGTAGGCGAGCACCTCCTGGACCAGGTCGTCCGGGACGCTCGCGCCGGAGGTCAGGCCGACAGTGTTGGCCCCCTCCAGCCAGGCGTCGTCGATCTCGTGGGCGAAGTCGACAAGGTGACCGGCGCGGGCGCCCGCGTCCAGGGCGACCTCGACCAGTCGGACCGAGTTGGAGGAGTTCGTCGAGCCGACCACGATCACCACGTCGCACTCGGGGGCGATCTCCTTGACCACGTGCTGCCGGTTGGAGGTGGCGTAGCAGATGTCGTCGCTGGGTGGGGACTGCAGCAGCGGCAGCCGCTGCTTGAGCCGGGCCACCGTCTCCAGCGTCTCGTCGACCGAGAGCGTGGTCTGGGAGAGCCAGACCACCTTCTCCGGGTCGCGGACGGTGACCTTGTCAGCGCCGTCCGGCCCGTCGACAAGTTGGATGTGCGCGGGGGCCTCACCGGCGGTGCCGACGACCTCCTCGTGCCCCTCGTGGCCGATGAGCAGGATGTCGTAGTCCTCGGCGGCGAACCGCTTCGCCTCGTGGTGCACCTTGGTGACCAGCGGGCAGGTCGCGTCGATCGCCTTCAGCGAGCGCTGCCTGGCCTGCTCGTAGACCTCGGGGGCGACGCCGTGCGCGGAGAAGATGACGGTGGACCCCTCCGGCACCTCCTCGTTCTCCTCCACGAAGATCGCGCCCTGGGCCTCCAGGGTCTGCACCACGTGCTTGTTGTGCACGATCTGCTTGCGCACGTAGATCGGGGCGCCGTAGAGCTTCAGTGCTTCCTCGACGGTCTGCACCGCGCGGTCCACGCCGGCGCAGTAGCCGCGCGGCTTCGCCAGGAGCACGCGCTTGCCGGTCCGGAGAGTCGCCTCAGCCTCAGTCACCCACCCATCGTACGTGCCAACCCCCCAACGGCCACCACACCACAACCCCACCCCGAACCCACCCCCACCTTCGTCGATCATGAAGTTAGCGCTGCGACACGCCGACACAGAGGGCAATAACTTCATGATCGACGGGTCAGGCGGGCCGGGTCAGGCGGGCCGGGTCGTAGGGTGGGCGGGTGAGCTTGGGGGCTGGGGCTGGGGCTGGGGCTGGGGCGGGGGCTGGGGTGGGGACTGGGACTGGGACTGGGGCTGGGATGGGGACTGGGGCTGGGGGCGGGGCCCGGAGCAGCGCTGAGGAGCCCTGGCCCGTTCGGGTCGTGTCGCAGAAGGTGGGGGCATGGATCGCCAAGCTGGGCTGGGTGTGGGTGGATGGGCAGGTGGCGCAGATCAGCCGCCGCCCCGGGGCCAGCACCGTCTTCCTCACCCTGCGTGACCCGTCGGCCGACCTGAGCCTGACCGTCACCACCAACCGGGACGTACTGGACGCCGGCGCCCCGGAGCTGCGCGAGGGTGCCCGCGTGGTGCTGCACGCCAAGCCGGAGTTCTACGCCGCCCGGGGCACCCTGAGCCTGCGCGCCGACGAGATCCGCCAGGTGGGGCTCGGTGAGCTGCTGGCCCGGTTGGAGAAGCTCAAGAAGCTGCTCGCCGCCGAAGGGCTCTTCGACCGGACGCGTAAGCGTCGGCTGCCGTTCCTCCCCAACCGGATCGGGCTGATCACGGGCCGTGCGTCGGCCGCCGAGCGGGACGTGCTGACCAATGCCCGGCGGCGCTGGCCGGCGGTGGAGTTCCGCACCGTCAACGTGGCCGTACAGGGGGCCGCCGCGGTGCCCGACATCGTCGCGGCGCTGAAGGTGCTCGACGCCGACGAGAGCATCGACGTGATCGTCATCGCCCGGGGCGGTGGCGGCATCGAGGACCTGCTCCCCTTCTCCGACGAGGCGCTCTGCCGGGCCGTCTTCGCCTGCCGTACCCCGGTGGTCAGCGCCATCGGCCACGAGACCGACGCGCCACTCATCGACTACGTCGCCGACCTGCGGGCCTCCACCCCCACCGACGCGGCCAAGCGGATCGTCCCCGACCTCACCGAGGAGGTACGCCTCATCGGCCAGGCCCGGCACCGCCTCGAACGGGCGGTCCGCAACCTGGTGGACCGGGAGACGCACCGGCTCGACGGGCTGCGGTCGCGGCCGGTGCTGGCCCGCCCGCAGGTGATGGTGGAGCATCGGGCCACCGAGCTGGCCGCGCTGCGCCAGCGGGCCGGCCGCTGCCTGGATCACCGGCTCACCGCCGCCGACGATGATCTGCGGCACACCCTCGCCCGGCTGCGCGCGCTCTCCCCCGCCGCCACCCTCGACCGGGGGTACGCGATCGTGCAGCGCACGGACGGCCACGTGGTGCGCGCGGCGGCCGAGGTGGGCAAGGGCGACCCCCTGCGGGTACGCCTCGCCGAGGGCGAGCTGAGCGCGACCGTCGACGGCTGAGCCTGGGCATCCCCGCCCGTGTCACACGTCCGGCTCGTAACCCGATGCGGCCAGGTGAGCCCGAACGCGCTCCACCTCCGCCGGCAGTGGCCGTCGGGTGCTCAGCGCCGCAGCGGCATCGTTCTCCACGACCACTACCTCACCGTCGACGAACTCCGCGACCAGGCGGGCAAGCCCTCGTTCGGAGAAATCCTCGGACATCACGACGAGAAGTGGCAGGTAGTCCTTCTCCGGCAGGCCGTCCGGATAGGCCCGACGGAGGACGTGCAGGGACGGCAGGAGCCAGTCCGGCAGCACGACGACCTCCTGAACGAGTTCGACTGATGGACTGCGACGTCGAGATCCACCTCGGGGCGACTGCGCCCCGCGAGGTCGCAGTCAGCGGTGCGGATCGGATCGCGCTCGGACGGGACGTCTCGCGTGCCACGACGCGCCGGCCGGCAGGCGGACCCGCGGCCGGGCAGCCCGCCGCCGGTGTGGTGGGATGGGTGCGATGAGCGACGAGAAGGATGCCGGGCCGGACGAGCGGCTCAGTTACGAGCAGGCCCGCGCCGAGCTGGCGTCGGTGGTCGAACGGCTGGAGGCCGGCGGCACGTCCCTGGAGGAGTCGCTGGCGCTCTGGGAGCGTGGTGAGGCGCTGACGGTGATCTGTCAACGCTGGCTGGACGGCGCGCGGGCACGCATCGACGCCGCCCGGCCGGAGCCCGGGTCCTGACCGACGCCGGTGGGGCGGCCGGAGCCGCCCCACGCGGGCAGGTCAGTTGTTGAACAGGCTGTACAGCTCGGCCGGCGCCTCGACGACCTGGTCCGCTGGCGGCTTCTGCGCGGCGGTGGCGGCGTCGTAGTCGGAGTACGTCATCTTGATCTCCTGGGCGGCGGTCTGCCCGGCGGCTGGCAACTGCAGCACCAGTTCGCTGAGCCGGCCCTGCGGGTCCACCTTCGCGGTGAACGGGACCGTCTTCGCCTGGGTGCCCAGCGCGGCGATCGTGGCCGCGTTCAGCGAGCCCGCCTCGGCGGCCTTGGTGATGTCGATGGTGCCCGCGTACGCGCCGGTGCCGGTGCTGCGGACCTCGGTGATGCCCTGGGTCAGCACCGCGCTGCCGGCCGGGTCGACCTTGTCGAAGTCGAAGCCGAGGTTGCGGTTGCCCTTGATCCGGGCCTGGTCCAGGTGCTGGTACTTGCCGAGGTTGAGCTGTTTGATGGCGGGCAGGCTGTCGGCGGTCGGTCCGGTCAGCTCCAGTTTCACCCAGCTGTCCGGCTTGAAGTGGATCACGTCGAGCTTCATCGCGAGGTCGGATGAGGGGCCGCCGATGGCGAACTTCATCGCCGCGCTCTGGCTCGGCTGGTGCACCTGCCCCTCGGCCGTGGAGCCGGCACCGGCGAGGGTGAACCGGAAGTTTCCGTTGCTGATCGCCTTGGTGGAGTCGAGCAGCGCCTGCTTGGCGTCACCAGCCGCCGGGGCACCGGAGGGGGCCGCCGTGCCGGACGCGGTCACCGTCGGGGCGGCGGTCGAGCCGGTGGTGCCGTTTCCGCCGCTGGCGCAGGCGGCCAGCGCGGGCGTGATCAGGGCGGCGGCCAGCAGGCCGGCGCTGAGTCGTCGAACAGTCATATGTGTCTCCCAAGAGGGTCACCCGACCACCTTGACGGCGCCGGACACCGGGCGACGCGGCAGCACCGTCGGCCACGCCGCGCGATCCGGGCCGAGCAACGCGCCCGGGTCACTCCCTCCTTGTTCCCAGTCGACGCGTCGAACAATCACCCTTATCGTCCGGTTGCTCGCGCCAACCTGCCCCGAAAAGCGGGATCGGGGTGGCCCAGGGCCACCCCGATCCGTCGTGCCGACCTACTTGAACATCTCGTACGTCGCAGCCGAGGCCTCGACGACCTTGTCCGCCGGCGGCTTCTTCGCGCCGGTGCCGGCGCCGTAGCCGGCGTACCCGATCTTGATGTCGTGCGCGGCGGTCTCGCCGGCGGCCGGCACCGAGATGACCAACTCGGTGAGGCGACCCTGCGGGTCCAGTTTGGCGGTGAACGGCAGCGCCTTGGCCTGCGCGCCCAGCGCGGTGACGACATCCTCGTCGAGAGCGACCGACTCGGCGGAGGCGCTGATGTCGATCTTGCCGGCGTAGGTGCCCTCGCCGGTCTTCTGCACGTCCGTCACGGCCTTGACCAGCGTCTCGCTGTCGGTCGGGTCGAGCGCCTCCGGGTCGAGCTGGAGGTCCTTGATGCCCTTGACCTTGGTCTTGTCGAGGTGCTGGTACTTGCCCTTGTTCTTCGCCATTTCGGGGACCATGGCGGCCATGGCACCGCCGACGTCCAACTTCACCCAGCTCTCCGAGTCGATGTAGATGAGGTCCATCTCCATCGACACGTCCTGGGAGGCGTCGCCCAGCTTCATGGTCAACTGCGCGCTGTTGCTCGGCTTGTGCACCAGGCCGCTGCCGGCCAGGTTGGCGCCCGCCAGCGTGAAGGTGAAGTCGCCCTTGGCGGCCTCCTTCGTGGAGGCGAGCAGCGCCTCCTTCGGGTCGGCCGGCACGGCCGGCGCGGCCGGGCTGGATGCGGCGGCCGGCTCGGCAGCGTCGGACTTGCACGCGGCCAGGCCGGGGACGAGCAGGGTGGCGGCGAGGAAGCCGAAGCTCCACCGTCGAATGTTCACTGAGATCTCACTTCACCAGGATGGACATGGCCCGGCCGCATCGTGCGGACCGGACCGAGCCGAGGGAGCGTAACGGATCCCGCCCGGCGATGCGGGGGCGTATCGATCTCAGGCTGTCAGCGCAGCGCGCCAGCGAGTTCGCGCAGCTCGTTGTCCCGGGCGTCACCGACGACGAGCACTGTGCGGGTCGGTTCCAGCAGAACCAGCGCCTGCTGGTTCCCCCGGGCCGTGTAGCGCTGCCAGGTGCGCCCGGCCAGCTCCGTCGGACCCTGTGGCTGACTCTGGTCGGTCAGCTCGACGGGGAGCAGTCGCTCTGCGGGGACGTTGCTCTGCAGCAGCTGGACACCCCGCCCCTCCGGCGTCAGGTAGCCGATCCGCAGGTTCGCGCCGCCCTCGACGGTCTGGTAGCGGGCGCTGACCGTACGCCAGCCGGAGCCAAGCCCCTGCGGCTCACTCACCGGGAAGGTGTTCGCCGAGCGCGCCTGCTCGATCGCCGGGGCCGCATCGACAGTGGTGGGCTGGTCGCCGCCGAGGAAACCCCTGTAGAACGCCAGCAGCAGCGCGATCGGGATCAGCAGCACCAACAGCGAGATCGCCATGTCCTTGGGCGAGCGCTCGGCCTTGGTCGACGCCGCAGCCACCCGTGGCGGTGGGGCGGGCCGCTCACCGGTCCCCGTGGCATCGGCGGCATCACCCGGTCGGGCGACCGAAGGCCGCGCCGACGGGTCCGGCGCCGGCTCACCAGCAGCCGGCGCTCGCTCACCAGCGACGAGGGCCGGCTCGCCGGCAGCCGGAGACGAGCCACCGACGACATGGGCCGGCTCGTCGGCAGACGGAGACGACTCACCGGCGACAAGGGCCGGCTCGCCGGTGGCCGGCGCCGTCGGACCGGTCGCGGCGGGCTCGGCGTCGACCGGCGGCTGACCGTCGGGTGGCGTGCGGTCGGCGGGTACGCGGTCGGCAGGCTGTGCGGGTTCCACCCCACCATCTTCGCAGCCGCCCGACCGGCGGTATCCAGGCCATCACCGCCCCGCGCCGACGCCCGGTCGGCCATCGTGTGAGGATCAGCGACAAAGCCGGCAGCGGGTCCGCTCCGCCGCCGGCCGTCCCCGCACCGTCGCGAGGAGGAGCAGCCGTCATGACGAACACCAGGACGCGGATCCCACAGGATCTCGACCGTAACCTCGCCCTCGACCTGGTCCGGGTCACCGAGGCCGCCGCGATGGCGGCCGGTCGGTGGGTGGGTCGGGGAGACAAGGAGGGCGGCGATGGCGCGGCCGTCGACGCCATGCGCAAGCTGATCAACTCGATCCAGATGCGCGGCGTGGTGGTGATCGGTGAGGGCGAAAAAGACAACGCCCCGATGCTCTTCAACGGCGAACACGTCGGCGACGGCACCGGCCCCGAGGTGGACGTCGCCGTCGACCCGGTCGACGGCACCACGCTGATGAGCAAGGGCATGCCGAACGCCGTCGCGGTGCTGGCCGTCTCCGAACGGGGCGCCATGTTCGACCCCAGCGCCGTCTTCTACATGGAGAAGCTCGCCGTCGGGCCGGCGTACGCCGACGTGGTGGACATCAACGCCGGGGTGGCCGAAAATCTGCGCCGGATCGCCAAGGTCAAGGGCACCGACGTCTCCGAGGTCACGGTCTGCGTGCTGGACCGCAGCCGCCACGACGACCTGGTCACCCAGATCCGCCGGACCGGGGCGGGCATCCGGTTCATCTCCGACGGTGACATCGCGGGCTCCATCGCGGCCGCCCGGGGCGAGTCGGAGGTCGACGTGCTGATGGGCATCGGCGGCACGCCGGAGGGCATCATCTCCGCCTGCGCCCTGAAGTGCATGGGCGGTGCGATGCAGGCCAAACTCTGGCCGCGCGACGAGCAGGAGCGGGAGAAGGCGCTCGCCGCCGGGCACGACCTGGACCGGGTGCTGGGCACCGACGACCTGGTCACCGGGGACAACTGCTTCTTCGTGGCGACCGGGGTGACCTCCGGGGACCTGCTGCGCGGGGTGCGGTACCGGGCCGGCGGCGCGTACACCCAGTCGATCGTGATGCGGTCGAAGAGCGGCACCATCCGGGTGATCGACTCGTACCACCGGCTGGAGAAGTTGGCGCTCTACTCCGCTGTCGACTTCGACGGTCGTCCGTTGGCCGAGCAGGAGTGACAGCCGTCCACACGGAAACACCGCAGAGCCTGTCGGCCGCCCGCCGGATCACCGGCGTCGCGCTGGCGTCCGTCTCCGGGGTCGCGGTGGCGTTGCAGTCCCGGATCAACGGCGAGTTGGGAGTACGCCTCGGCGACGGCTTCGCCGCCGCGATCATCTCGTTCGGCATCGGCCTGTTGGTGCTCCTGGTGCTGGTGCCCGCCACCGCGGCCGGACGGCGGGGCCTGATCCGGGTGCGGCGTGCGCTCACCACTGGCACGCTGCGGCCGTGGCAGTGCCTCGGTGGCATGTGCGGCGCATTCCTGGTGGCCTCCCAGGGCCTCACCATCGGCACGCTGGGCGTCGCGGTCTTCACCGTGGCCGTGGTCGCCGGTCAGTCCGGTAGCAGCCTCGCCGTGGACCGGGCCGGCATCGGTCCGACCGGTCGACAGCCGGTGACCCGGCAACGGCTGGCCGGCGCGGCGCTCACCGTGCTCGCTGTCGGCCTGGCGGTCGGCGACCGGCTCGGCACCCCGGGCACGCTGGCGCTGGCCCTGCTGCCGCTGGTCGCCGGGATGGGCACCGCCTGGCAGCAGGCGGTGAACGGGCGGGTCCGGGCGGCGGCCGACAGCGCGTTGACCGCGACACTCGTCAACTTCGCCGTCGGCACCGTCACCCTGCTCGTGGCGTTCGCCATCGACCTCGCGGTACGCGGTTGGCCGACCGGTCACCTGCCGAGCGAGCCGTGGCTCTACCTGGGCGGCCCGATCGGCATCGTGTTCATCGCGATCGCCGCCGCGATCGTGCGGTTCACCGGGGTACTGCTGCTCGGCCTGGCCACGATCGCCGGCCAGATCGTGGGGGCGGTCCTGCTGGACCTGGTGCTGCCCACGGCGGCCTCCCACCCGGGCCTGAACACCCTGCTCGGTGCCGCGCTGACAATGGTGGCGGTGCTGATCGCGGCGTTGGCACCACCGGCCCGCCGCTGACCGGGGCGTCGCCGAACGGTCAGTCCGGCGGGAGCTGCGCCGGGTAGGGCGGCCGGAGCTGCGGCGGAGGCGGGTCAGGTGCCGCCGGTAGGCGCGGAGGGTGGGGTGCGTTCGGGTAGGGCGGATCGGACGCCGCCGGCGGACGCGGAGGGTGGGGCGCGCTCGGGTACGGCAGATCAGACGCCGCCGGCGGACGCGGAGGGTAGGGCGCGCTCGGGTAGGGCGGATAGGGCGGGCGCGGCGGGTACCTGTTCTCGAACGCGCGGACCGGGTCGACCAACCCGGCGATCCGGAGGGCCAGCAGCATGCCCGGCACCGTGCCCAACAGGGCGAGCAACACCGCGAACCGGGTCTGCGACGGGGTGCCGTGCAGCCAACCGATGAGCGGCAGCCCGGCCATGACGACGGTGAGCAGGAGCCCGGCCAGGGCCCATCCGATCCAGCGGGGCAGCGCCCCCTGGTAGGAGGCTCGGACCATCAGGGTCACCGCCGTCAGGAGGCACGCCGGCAGAACGACGACCATCAGGGAATCGAATGTCGAGTAGTCGTCGTTGCGCTCCCAGGCCAGGGCCAGCACGATCCCCGCGGCCAGCATCACCCCGCTGCCGGCGACTCCCCACCAGCGTGGCCCTCCAGCACGTCGGATCGCCAGGTGGGCGGCGAGCACTGTGACAGTGACACCGAGGCTCAGCGCGAGCGCGAAGGCGAGCAACACATCGGTCTGGCGGTCGCCGGGCTCGCCCCGTTCCAGCACTGTCGGATCGTTCCAGCGGGTGTCCGGGGTGTCCCGCTGGCCGGGGAAGCCGTCCCGTCGCCACCCGCCGTCCGACCCCCGGCGCAGGAAGCCGTCCCGACCGTTTGCGACAAGCACCTCGTGGCCACCGGCGCCGGCGGGATAGACGATCAGATCACGGGAGGCGAAGTGCTGGCTGATGTCGCCCGGACTGTCGAACCGGCGGGCGAACGCCTCCCGACGCGTGTCCGACACCTCCCAGGCCACCTGCCACGTCGTACCGGCGTCGTCGCTCTGCTCCACCCGCAGGTGATTGGGGACCACCCGGTAACACCGCTGCGGCTGGGCCGGCACGCACGCCTGCCGCTGCCCGACCTCCGGCCCTGACAACAGCTGTTCCTCGGCGACCTCGGCGGGTCGCCAGGTGTTCCCCCCGTCCGCACTCACCGACCACTTGCCGTCGGCTGGCTCAACCGGCCAACTCTCATTGTCGTAGCCCGAGCCGATCGACACCGCCGGCTGACCGTCGAGCAGAGCGGTGCCCACCGCGTACGGGAAGTGCAGCACGCTCGTCGCGGCCACCGCCAGCACCGCCGGCGGCAGCAGCACGAACAGTCGGACCAGCCGGGCGGTGCGTCGGCGCACCGGTCGGCGACGTGACCGGGTCCAACTCCACAGGGCCAGACCGAGCGCCGGCAGGGTCAGCAGGTCGGTCCGGTCGGCCCGGACCAGCGACGGCCCGGCCAGCACGGTCCAGGCCGACGAGGCCACCTCGGCGGCGTACCCGCTGGATTTGACGAGCGCGAACCCGGCGCCCACCGCGACCAGCCCGCTCAGCGCGGCCACCCGAGCCGGCAACCGCGGCACCAGGAGGGTCAGCAGCACCGCGACCAGCGGCGGGGCGAGCACCAGGCCGGCGACGTCGCTCAGCTTGCCGGTCAGCGGGCCGGGGAAGGCCGGCTTCAGCACATGGTCGTTGACAGGCAGCAGGACCAGGGCGAGCAGGGTGGTGGGGTGGCCGAGCCAGGAAAGGGTCGTCGGTGCGCCGTCGTGCCGTGCCTCGGGGCCGGTCATCCTCTCAGGGTCCGACCGAGGTGTCTCGATCCGGACACGGGTCGGTCCGAGTCCGATACCGACGGTCAGCCGGCGTCGGAGGAGTGCCCCGGAAAAAGGTGTGCGCTCGGGTCGATGGCCACCGCCGCGTTGTTGACCGCCGTCGCCGCCTCACCGAAGCCGGTGGCGATCAGCCGCACCTTGCCCGGGTATTCGGTGATGTCGCCCGCGGCGAACACCCGGGGCAGGTTGGTGGCCATCGCGCTGTCCACCAGGATGTGCCGGCGGTCCAGCCGTAGCCCCCACTCGGCCAGCGGGCCCAGGTCGGCGGTGAAGCCCAGCGCGGCGACCACGGTGTCCACCGGCAGCGTTTCGGTGGCACCACCGCGGACGGTCACCTCGGCGGCGGTCACCGCGCCCTCCCCGATCAGGCGGCTGACCTCGGCGTTCACCACCACCCGTACCGGTAGGGAGAGCACTCGGGCGACCGTCGAGGCGTGCGCCCGGAACTTTTCCCGGCGGTGCACCAGGGTCACCGATCGGGCGAGTGGTTGCAGCGCCAACGCCCAGTCGAAGGCGGAGTCGCCACCACCGACGATCAGCACGTCCCGGTCGGCGAGCTCGGCCGGCTGGGTGACGAAGTAGACGATCCCGGTGCCGGGAGCGCCGTCGGCGCACGGCAGTGGGCGCGGGCTGAAGCTGCCGAGGCCGCCGGTGATCACGACCGCGCCGCAGCTGAGCTGCTCGCCCCCGGCCAGGCCGAGCACCGGGCGGCCGTCGGCGTACGAGAGTTTCTCGGCACGGGTGTTGAGGAGGTACCGGGGTGCGAACGGGGCGGCCTGGGCGACCAGGTTGGCCACCAGGTCCCGGCCCTTGATGGCGGGGAAGCCGGCCACGTCGAGGATCAGCTTTTCCGGGTACATGGCGGTGACCTGACCACCGGGCTCGGGCAGCGCGTCGATCACCGCCACCGACAGCCCCCGGAACCCGGCGTAGTACGCGGCGAAGAGACCGGCCGGACCGGCCCCGATCACGGCGATATCGACCTCACGCATGGCGTACCGTCGCTTTCCGCTTACGGATCAACGCTTGCTGATCTCGACCGTAGGCGGGCGGCGGCGGTCCGGCAAGCACGTCTCAGGAGCCACGCCGGGGAATTGGTCAGGGCATGCTGAGCGTGGAACCGGAGTAGTCCGGCCCGTCCACCGTCGGGCGTCGACGACGGAACAGGATCGCCGCCACCACCCCACCGAGCAGGCCGAACAGGTGGCCCTGCCAGGAGATCCGCTCGTCGGTGGGGAGGATGCCGACAAGTTGCCAGCCGTAGAGCAGGCCGACAAGCAGGAAGACCGCGAAGTTCCACCAGCTGCGTTCGACGATGCCCCGGGTGAGCAGGATGCCGAGGTAGCCGAAGATGACTCCGCTGGCGCCGACAACCACCGAGTTGGGCGAGCCGGTGAACCAGACGCCGAGCCCGCTGACCAGGATGATGATCAGGGTCGACCAGAGGAAGCGGCGGGCGCCAGCCGCCAGCACGAAGGTGCCCAGCAGGATCAGCGGGATGCTGTTGCTGTAGAGGTGGTCGAAGCCGTGGTGCAGGAACGGGGAGAAGAAGACCCCGTCCAACCCTTCGATGCGCTGCGGGATGATGCCGGCGTTGGCGTCCAGGCCGAACGCGAGCCCCTGGTCGACGGCCTCGATGAGGAAGAGGAACGGGACCACCGCGCACATGGCGACGAACGCCCGGCCGAGCGCGGCGTAGAACGCCTCGGTGCCGAACCGGTTGGGGTCGCCGCTTGGCGGGTGCAGGGTCACCTGACAACTGCTATCAGCAAATGCGGCCGACCGCCACTCGCGTCCCGGCTGAGGACGACGTACGCGCGACGGCGGGGCGGGTGGTCGTCCACCCGCCCCGCCGTCGACGTCGTCAGTAGTGGCCGTGACTCTGGAAGTAACTCCAGGCACCGCAGGGCGAGTTGTACCTGCCCTTGATGTAGCCCAGCCCCCACGTGATCTGGGTGGCCGGGTTGGTCCGCCAGTCCGCGGCGACCGTCCCCATCTTGCTGCCCGGCAGGGCCTGCGGGATGCCGTACGCACCGGACGAGGTGTTGGCGGCCTTGTGGTTCCAGCCGCTCTCCTTGGTCCAGAGCTTCTCCAGGCAGGGGAACTCGGAGATGCCGAAGCCCTTGTCGATCATCAGGGCGCAGCCGATCTTGCGGTTGCCGCTGAACTCCTCGCAGGACGCCGGGATCGGCCCCTCGTACGGCTTGGCGGGCGCGTTGGCAGCGGCCCGCTCGCGCTTGCGGGACGCCGCGGCGGCCTCGGCCTTGCGGGCTCGCTCGGCGGCCTCCTTGGCGGCCTGGGCCGCCCGCAGCTTGGCCTGGTATTCGGCGGCCCGCTGCTTGGAGAACTGCACCTGGTGGGCGGCCTGCCGCTCGCGCTGGTACGCGAGGTCGGCCTGGTCGACCTCGCGGCTGACCTGCTCGGTCAGCCCCTGTTGCTGGGTTTCCCGGTTTTCGCCCAGGTAGAAGCCGCCGGCAACGCCCACGGAGAGCAGCGCCACAGCAGCCGTACGGGCGCCCAACCGGCTCCACAGCCGACTCACGAAGTGGTCCCTTCGTCGGGGGCACGGACGCGGCGCGGAGCGGCCACAGGTGGACCGTCAGCCGTGCCACGAGCGCCCCGACCGTCTGCCGGTCGCGGCGACGCACCGACCGCCGCCGATGTCGTCCGCCTCGCGACGTTCGATCACCAACGATCCTCGTGGTGCGTGGACGCTCGTGGGACACGATTGCGCACAGTGAGGCTGATGGGAAACCAACAGCACTGTTTGTGATCTGCGCCACACTAAAAATGCGGACAAAAGCCCACATAAACACCGTCAGATCGGGATGTCCTCCAGGAGATCCGTGACCATCGCGGCGATCGGCGACCGCTCCGACCGGCTGAGCGTGACGTGGGCGAAGAGCGGGTGACCCTTGAGCGCCTCGATGACCGCTGTCACCCCGTCGTGCCGGCCGACCCGCAGATTGTCCCGCTGCGCCACATCGTGGGTGAGCACCACCCGGGAGCCCTGCCCGATCCGGGACAGCACTGTCAACAACACCCCGCGCTCGAGTGACTGGGCCTCGTCCACGATCACGTAGGCGTCGTGCAGGCTGCGCCCCCGGATGTGGGTGAGCGGCAGCACCTCCAGGATGCCCCGCGAGGTGACCTCCTCAAGCACGTTCTCGTGCACCACAGCACCGAGCGTGTCGAAGACCGCCTGGGCCCACGGCGACATCTTCTCCGACTCCGAGCCCGGCAGGTAGCCCAACTCCTGGCCGCCGACGGCGTACAGCGGGCGGAACACGATCACCTTCTTGTGCCGGCGGCGCTCCATCACCGCCTCCAGCCCGGCGCAGAGCGCCAACGCCGACTTGCCGGTGCCGGCCCGGCCGCCCAGCGAGACGATCCCGATGGACTCGTCGAGCAGCAGATCGAGGGCGATGCGCTGCTCGGCGGAGCGGCCGTGCAGACCGAACGCCTCACGGTCGCCGCGGACCAGCCGGACCGACTTGTCCGGCAGCACCCGACCGAGCGCGGAGCCCCGCCCCGAGTGCAGCACCAGGCCGGTGTGACAGGGCAGACCGGCCGCCTCGTCGAGGTCGAGTGTCTCGCCGGCGTACAACCGACCGATCTGCTCGTCGCCCAGGTTCAGCTCGGACATGCCGGTCCAGGTCGGATCGCTGGCCTGGCCGTGGCGGTACTCGTCGGCGCGCAGGCCCACCGACGCCGCCTTGACCCGCAGCGGCATGTCCTTGCTGACCAGGGTCACCTCCCGCCCCTCGGCGGCGAGGTTGAGCGCGACGGAGAGGATCCGGGCGTCGTTGCTCTCGGTCCGGAAACCGGGCGGCAGCACGCCGTCGTCGGTGTGGTTGAGCTCCACCCGCAGGGTGCCGCCCACGTCGTTGGCGGGCACCGGCGTGTCCAGCCGGCCGTGGCGGACGCGCAGGTCGTCGAGCATCCGCAGCGACTGACGGGCGAACCAACCCAGCTCGGGATGGTGCCGCTTGCCCTCCAGTTCGGTGATGACCACCAGGGGCAGCACCACCTCGTGCTCCGCGAACCGGTGGAACGCCGCCGGGTCGGAGAGCAGCACGGAAGTGTCCAGGACGAAGGCCTGGCCGGCTGGTCGCGGCTCCTTCGGGTCGGCCGGCGCGGCGGCCGCCGAACGGCGGCTCCGGGTGGCACGGCGGGTCGTGGCAGTCGCGGCCGGGCTCTGGTCGGCACCGGCGGTGGTACGGCGAGTCGTCACAGGCCTGCTCCGACGGATGGGCACCCGCCACCCGTGTTCCGCCTCCTCCGGTGCCCGGGGACACGGGGTCGGATGCGGAACCCCGTGCGCGAGGTCGCAGATCCGGGCGGACCGGCTGGCTCGGGAGAACCCCGTGCCATGCCTAGACGCTAGCCCCGACTGACCCTTCCGGCTAGGGGTCGGACGTGGATCTACCTAGACGGGCGGGTGAACGCGGCTTCCCCGGGCCGCTGACCACCACGAAGGCCAGTGGCGGGCAGGGCGGAACCGGCCGGGATGCATGCCCCCTGCGCGCACCCCGGCCGGTTGGGGTCACTGTCACCGGTCTGACGTGACCCCGACGGTGCGTGTCCGCCGCGGACGACGCACCGCGTCGGTGGTGCCGGTCGGCGGGCGCACGCTCGCCGACCGACCTCAACCGGTACGTCGAACGAGCGTGCCGGTCGGGTGCCGCCCGGTGATCGGGGCGGCCGGCGCGCTGAACGACGAGCCGGTGTACGTGGTGCCGGGTCGGGCGACGGTGCTGGCCGAGCGGACGACGCCCGCCGGGGAGACCGACAGGGCGGAGGCGATCGCGGCCTGGGCGTCGCGGCGCCGCCGGTTCCAGGCGCCCCGGTCACCGTCGAAGTAACCCTGCCGGTAGCCGAAGCGGTAGCCGATGCGGTAACTGAGCTGCCCGTGCAACCGGCCGGCCGCGTAGCTTGTCGCGCCGAGCACGAGGACGAGGAATACCGCGAGGAACGGGCTCATCGGGCGACCCCGGCCCGGCCCGGAAGCCCGGTCATCGCTCCTCCGGCTCGATCGTTGTGGGATCCGCGACGAGTAGCCGGTCCAGGTCGTCGGTGCTGACCTCCTCGACCAACTCGACGCTGATCCGGCAGCCGTCCAGCACGATCTCGGCCACCGAGGAACGGCGGATCTCACCGCCGGCGTCGTAGACCCGGACGCTCAACTCCGGGCAGCCGAGGTGGGTACGCCAGGCGTTCCACTCGGCGCGGTCGCCGACGCTCAGCGACAGGTAGCGGCAGCCTCGGGCGAGGTAGAGGCGCCAGGGGGCGGTCAGCCCCGCGGCCACCCCCTCGGCGATCAGCCCGAAGGCCTGGGCGCGGGTGGCGAGCTCGGTCACCACACCCCCTCGGAACCGGGGGCGTGACGCATGTGAGCACCAATCGTCTCATGCACGTGACACACCGTAGATTGTCCCATGGGCGTGACAGTATCAGCTTTTCGTCCGCTTACGCTCACCACTACGGGCATCTATTCTGCCCGCGTGACACCCCTCAACAGTGGCACTGAATCGTTTACCGGAAATCCGAAGATCCCGTCACGTATGCGTGACAGTGGCGAGCCGGGGCGCACGCCCACCACCGGCTGGCCGTACGGTCACGGGGTGACCGAGACGGCCAATGCGCGGAAGATCGCCTTCGCCACCTTCGTCCGCCGCGCCCTGGACGAGGCACGCGCGACCCGAGCCTGGAGTGGCACCGAGGTTTCCCGGCGCACCGGGGTCTCCCGACAGACCATCAACCGGTGGGTCCGGGGCGACTGGGCCAGCGACCCGGAGGCCGAACGGGTGGTCGCCTTCTGCGAGGGCCTGGGGCTGAACCCGGCCGCCGCCTTCGCCGCGCTCGGCTGGGACCGCACCGCGACCGGCCCGCGCGGTGGCCAGCCCACCCCTCCGATGGACCCGGACGTGGAAGCCCTGCTCCGCCGACTTGTCGATCCGAACGTCTCGGACGCGGAGAAGTTCCACATCCGGGAAACCATCAGATATCTCGCATACCGCCCAACGCTGCCGGTCGATGTCCGAAATAGAGGCAATCAAGCAGGCTAGTTCCTCAGATGGCGAAAGAACGCCTGGTCAGGTTCATTCGTTTGCCTCCGGGGCCGGAACGGGCACGCTAGCGTCCGTACTCGTACTGCTTGGGCTCGTCATCGGCGGGGGGACGGGACAAGGCCGAACCCAGCCCTGCGGGACAAAAGGAGGGGTCTGTCCATGACCCTGAAGTGGTTGGCAGTCGTGGTCGCGACCGTGTCGATGACACTGTGGGCGACCGGCAACGCGGTGACCCTCGCGGTCAACGGCGGGCAGCTTCCGCTGCTCGTCAACCTTTTCGTACTCATCACCGCCGGCACCGCGGTCATCCTGGCCGTCGTCGCCGAGCTGCACGAGCGGATGAACGACCGGATCAGCGCGCTCACCGAGTTCCTGGTGGCCCGGCTCAACGAGATCGAGAACCACACCGGAGATCGCAACACCGGGTTCGTGGAGGGCTACCTGTTGAGCCACGGCCAGGACGCGGCCGTGGTGCCGTTCGGCCGGCGTGGACGAGGAGCCGCCGAACGCTGATCGCCCACCGCGCAACGGGTCCGCTCGGCCAGGAATGAGCCTGGATCGCCGGGGTACGCTGACGCGCGTGCCGCCGTTGAATCTGGGCAATCACCAGCCGAGAACCCCGTTGAACGCCGACCAGGCCTGGCGGACCACCGCCCGCCGGGCGGCCGGTACCGTGCTCTTCTTCGACTTCGACGGCACGCTCGCGCCCGTCGACGACGATCCGAGCGCGGTACGACCGGCGCCCAAGGCGTTGGCCGCGATCGAGGCACTGGCCCTGGTCGTGCAGCGGGTCGCGATCGTCTCCGCCCGGCCCGTCGAGTTCCTCCGGGATCAGCTCGGCGGGCTCGAAGGCGTGGACCTCTACGGCCTCTACGGGCTGGAGCACAGCCACTCCGGCGGGGAGACCGTCACCGAGCCGGCCGCGTTGCCCTGGGTGCCGACAATGGTGGAGCTGGCCGACCTCGCCCGGGCGGAGCTGCCGCCCGGCACGCTCGTGGAATACAAGCGGCTCTCCGTCGCCCTGCACTGGCGTACCGCCCCGCAGCTCGGCTCGACGGTGCAGCAGTGGGGGCAGGCCCAGGCCGACCGACTGGGGCTGCGCGTGCAGGCCGGGCGGATGGTGCTGGAGCTCAAACCACCTGTCGACCGGGACAAGGGCATGGTGATCGGCGAGGCGATCAAGGGCGCCACCGGCGCCTGGTACTTCGGCGACGACGTCTCGGACATCAAGGCCTTCGCCGCGCTGCGCGCCCGCGCCACCGCCGACCCGGACTTCCTCGGCGTCTGCGTGGCGGTGGCCAACCCGGAGACCGGCCACGAGGTGGCGAACGCCGCCGACCTGACGATCGAGTCCCCGGCCGCCCTTGGCGACTTCCTCACCCAGGCACTGACCCACCTGCCCTGACCCGGCCGGCGCGACGACAGGCGCGTCGCCCGCCGCCGGCTCAGACGCCGTAGCGGCGTTGTCTGGTCGCGTACGAGCGCAGTGCGCGCAGGAAGTCGATGTGCCGGAAATCCGGCCAGTTGAGCTCGCAGAAGTAGAACTCCGAGTGCGCGGACTGCCAGAGCATGAAGCCGGACAGCCGCTGCTCTCCGCTGGTGCGGATGACCAGGTCGGGATCGGGCTGGCCACGGGTGTAGAGGTGCTCGGAGATGTGCTCGACGTCAAGCACCTCGGCCAACTCCTCGAGCGTGCCGCCGGCGGCGGCGTGCTCCAACAGCAGTGAGCGGACCGCGTCGGTGATCTCCCGGCGACCGCCGTAGCCCACCGCGATGTTGACCTCCGCGCCGCCGGTGCGCTCGCGGGTGCGTTCCTCGGCGCCCTTGAGCGCCGCCGCGGTCTGCGCCGGGAGCAGATCGAGCGCCCCGACGATGCGCAGCCGCCAGGGATTGCCCTCCTCCGACAGCTCCACCACCAGGTCCTCGATGATCTTGAGGAGTGGGTCCAGCTCGCTGGCCGGCCGGCGCAGGTTGTCGGTGGCCAGCAGGTAGAGCGTCACGTGCCCGACGCCGGCCTGGTCACACCAGCCGAGAACATGCTTGATCTTTGCCGCGCCGACCCGGTGCCCGTCGTTCGGGTCGACGAAGCCCATCTCCTTCGCCCAGCGGCGGTTGCCGTCGCACATCACCCCGACGTGCCGGGGCACCGGCTTACCCGCGAGCTTCGCCGTGAGCCGGCGCTCGTACACGGAGTAGATAAGGTTCCGCAGCGTCATCACCTAGCAGCGTAGCGACCCTTCGACCAGATCACCGCCTCGGAGCCCCATCCCCGCCCGGCAGACCGATGCCGATCATCGCCAGCGTACGGGCGGTGAGGCGTCCGTCACCCAGTCCCAGCTCGACCACGTCATAGAACACCCGGTCGTCGCGCCGGGCCGCCCGGACCGCCGCGTCCACCACTCGACGACGCCGGGCCAACCAGGCCGCGACCGAGCTGTGCCGCAGGTGGGTGCCGAGACGGCGGCGCAACCCGTGGGCGTAGCGCTGCGCGGCCGCCTCGGGTGCCTGGGCCGCTGCCGCACCGGCGAGCGCACCGGAGAGCAACGCGTAGAAGATGCCCTCCCCGGTGAACGGATTGATAAGTGACAGCGCGTCTCCGGCGAGCAACGCGCGACCCCGCCCCGGTGTCGGTCGGTGGGTGGACAGCGGCAGGTGATGGGCGCGCAGCGCGGTCACCGTCCCCGGATCGGTGTCGGGCAGTAGCGCGGCCAGCCGGTCCAGCAGGTAGGCCCGGCTCAACGGCTCACCGCGCAGCACCTCCCCGTACCCGACGTTGGCCCGTCCGTCGCCGATCGGAAACGACCAGGCGTACGCCGGCCAGCGCGCCCGCGACGTGACGATGAGCTGCTCGGACGGGCCGGGCAGGGCCGGCGCGTACCCCCGGATGGCAAGCGCCAGGTGCCGGTCGGGATTCTGCGGGTGGCCGAGCGC
Organism: Micromonospora sp. NPDC049044; assembly: GCF_040649215.1. Taxonomy (NCBI): domain Bacteria; kingdom Bacillati; phylum Actinomycetota; class Actinomycetes; order Micromonosporales; family Micromonosporaceae; genus Micromonospora; species Micromonospora sp. NPDC049044. The sequence goes on from NZ_JBEZFA010000004.1 coordinate 178,423, forward strand.
CCGGCGTACCACCGAACCGGCGCCGTCGGCACCCACCACCACGCGCCCCGACAACTCGCCGTCGAGCACCACCCGGTCGGCGCGCGGCTCGACCCGGCGCACTGTGTGCCTGCGCAACTGCGCGCCGGCCGCCACGGCCGCCGCCACCAGCCGCGCGTCGAAAACCTCCCGGGGCACCGTGTACGCGGGTCGGGGCAGCGCCCGCGCCACGGCGCCGCCACCCGGCGCGATCATGCGTAACGCGGGCAGCGGCGCGTAGCCCGCCACCGCCTCGCTCACCCCCAACTCGGCAAGTACGTCCACCGAGTGCGCGGCGATCCCGTCGCCACACGCCTTGTCCCGGGGGAAGTCGGCCCGGTCCAGCAGCAGCACGCTGGCGCCCGCCCGGCGTGCCGTCAACGCGGCGGCCGCCCCGGCCGGCCCCGCGCCCACCACCACCACGTCGAACTCGTCGCTCACCGCGCCTCCCTCTGTTCGGTGGGCGGCCGGTTCCTACCCCGTCCGGCGATCCGCCCGCGTCGCGGACGCCAGCCGCTGTGGCCGACGCCACCCGCCATCCTGCCCCCCGCCCGCTCACCAGTACCGATGCCGCACGGCGCGGTTCCCGGACTCGCGACGTCGATCATGGAGTTGTGGTGGTAGACGTAATACGCGCACAGTGGCAAGCCGGGCACCACGACTCCATGATCGACGCGGTCGGGGTCGGGGCGGGGGCGTGGCGCACCAGGGCGGGTTGACGTCAGATCCAGCCGTTGGCGCGGGCGTGGTGGGCCGCCTCGATCCGGTTGCGGGTTCCGGTCTTGCCGATGGCGGCCGACAGATAGTTGCGGACGGTGCTCTCGGACAGGTGCAGGCGGGCGGCGATGTCGGCGATGGTGGCACCGTCCACGGCAGCGGTCAGCACGTCCCGCTCCCGCTCGGTGAGCGGGTTCGGGCCGGCCGACAGCGCCGCCGCCGCGAGCGCCGGATCGATCACCCGCTCGCCGGCCAGCACCCGGCGGACGGCGACCGCGAGCTGCTCGACCGGCCCGTCCTTGACCAGGAAGCCCGCCGCGCCGGCCTCCATCGCCTGTCGCAGGTAACCGGGACGACCGAACGTGGTGAGGATCAGCACCCGGCACTCGGGCAACTGCTCCCGCAGGATCGCCGCGGTGTCCAGACCGCTGCCGTCGGGCATCTCGATGTCGAGCAGTGCCACGTCCGGACGGCTCGTGCGGGCCGCCTCCAACGACTCGGCCACGGTGCGGGCCTCGGCGACCACCTGCATGTCGGCCTCAAGGTTCAACAACAGGGCCAGCGCGCCGCGCATCATGCCCTGGTCCTCCGCGAGCAGCAGCCGGATCATCCGGTCACCGTCGCGATCCGGCTCGTGGGAACCCGGACGGTGAGCAGCAGACCTCCGCCGCGCGCCGGACCGACCTCCAGGGTGCCGCCCGCCTGCTCCAGCCGCTCGGTGAGACCACGCAGACCGTTGCCGAAGGTCGGCCGGCCACCCACCCCGTTGTCCCGAACGGTGAGCACCGATCCGTCGGCGTCGGTGTCGATCCTGATGTCGCACCGTGACGCCCGACTGTGTCGCAGCACGTTCGTCACCCCCTCCCGGAGCACCCACGCGAACACGTCGTCGGTCTCGACGTCGAGCTGCCCTCCCATCCGCACGCTGACCGCGATGCCGACATCCGCCAGGACGGTACGGGCGTTGTCCAACTCCCGGCCGAAGCTGTGCTCGCGGTAGCCGGTGACCGCCTCCCGTACCTCGGCGAGGGCGGTGCGACCGATCCGCTCGATGTCGGCTGCCTCCACGGTGGCCCGCTGGGGGTCTGTCGGAGCCAGCCTGCGTACCACCTCGGCCTTGACCACGACCAGCGACAACGTGTGGCCGAGCAGGTCGTGCAGGTCCTTGGCGAACCGGAGTCGTTCCCGCTCCACCACCGTGCGGGCCAGCTCTCGCTGGGTGCGGCGCAACTCGTCGACCAGACGGGCCACCCGGGCGAACGCCAGCGTCATGGCACCCGCGAGCAGCGTGATCAGCGCGATCTGGGCCATGTTGTCGGCTGGCAGACGTCGGGCCACCCCGATCACCAGCACCGCCACGACGCTGCCACCGACCCAGCCGAAGCCCCACCCGACCTGGACCAGTCCCACCGCGCCGGCGGAGCACACGTACATCAGCAGGGCCAGCCAGCCCTCCGAGGCACCGGCGTACGCGGTAGCGAGCGTCACCCCGAGCAGCGCGAGCAGGGCCAGCCCGGCGTGGTGCAGGGCCGGTCGGATGGTCAGTCCGACCACGGGGACCGCCACCAGGGCGAGATAGAGCAGGGCGAAGAGGGCCAGCCCGGCCGCTGCCATCGCCACCGGGTGGACCTCTCCCCGCACGATCGTGGCGGCCGGGGGCAGCAGCAACCACAGCCACAACGTGTGAGCCAACACGAGCACGACGCCGCGGCGCCGCCGACTGCGGTCGACGGACACCGTCGTGTCGGCGGTACCAGGCAGGTCGGCCGCATCAGGCATGGCGAAAACCGTATCGGTGGTCAACGGCCCACGGCCGCGCGCCGGTAGGCCCACGCCGCGACCGCTGCGAAGAGCAGGGTCCAGGCCAGGAGCAGGCCCAACCCGGACGGGGTGGGCGGCAGCCCGGCGACCGACCGCCAGCCGAGTTCGGCGTACCGGTAGGTCGGCAGCAGGTGCGCCAGGTGCCGCAACGCGGCGGGGAAGTACGTCACCGGCAGCAGCAGGCCACCAAGGACCGACAGGCCGAGGAAGGCCAGGAAATTGACCACCTGGGCCACCTGCGGGGCGAGCCCGTAGCCGATGGCGAGCCCGACCAGGGCGAACGGTATCGAGCCGGCCCACAACAGCAGCAGGAGCGCGGTCCAGCGGGCCGCGTCCAGGTGGACGTCCTGTTGCAGCCGCCCGGCGACACCGACCGCGACCACCGACGGCACCCCGGTCAGGGTGCTGACCAGCGCCTTCGTCACGACTGCCCGCCAGGGCGGCAACGGGGTGACGCGGAGCTGGTGCAGCCAGCCGACCGCCCGCTCCTGGGCGACCGCCGACCCCACCGAGAGCACGCCCGCGACGGCGCCGTATCCGGCCAGGCCGACCATGAGCGCGGCGGGCGCGGCCACGCCCTCCAGTTGGTCACCGCTACCGGCGAACCCGGAGAAGATCAGGTACGTGAGCACCGGCCCCAGGACGGAGAACAGCATGAGACGCGGGTCCCGGATCAGCCGACGCACCTCGAATCGTAGATAGGCGCGCATGTCAGTTGTCCCCTCCGGCGTCGGTGAGAGTGAGGAAGGCGGGCTCCAGCGCGACGGAGACCTCCAGTCCGCGGAAACCGCGGGTGCCCGCCAACGCGATGACTGTGGCGTCGGCATCGTCGGTGGTGAGCACCACCCGGTCGCCCCGCACCTCCACCGAGCGGACACCGGGCAGCGACTCCAGCCCGGTGATCGCTGCGCCGGCAACGTCGAAGGCGACGGTACGGCTACCCGCGAGGGCACGGATCTGGGCGGGCGGCGCGTCGGCAACCACCCGGCCGGCGGCCAGCACCACGATCCGATCGGCGTACTCGTCGGCCTCGTGCAACTGGTGCGTGCTGAACAGGACGGTGTTGCCCTCGGCGGCGTACCGGCGCAGGGCAGCCCAGAATTCCCTCCGGGCGGCGACGTCCATGCTCGCGGTGGGTTCGTCGAGGACCAACAGCTCCGGGCCGCCGGCCAACGCGAACGCGAACCGGGCCCGCTGCGCCTCCCCACCGGAGAGTCGGTCCAGCCGACGATTCGCCTGGCCGGTCAGCCCCGCCGTCGTCAGGATCCGATCGGTGGCCGACGGGCGCGGATACAACGCGCGGGCCAGCTCGATCACCTCTCGAACGGTGGCGGCGGACACGACCCCGGCCCCCTGCGGCATCGCGCCGACCCGGCCGGCCCGGGCCGCCTCGGTGGGAGACCCACCGAACAGGGCCACGGTCCCGGCATCGGCCGGGGCGAGACCGAGCATGATCGAGATGGCTGTCGTCTTGCCCGCGCCGTTGGGCCCGAGCAGCGCGACGATGCTGCCCCGCGCGATGCTCAGGTCGATGCCGGCAAGGGCTCGCACAGGTCCGAACGATCGGGTCAGTCCAGTGAGACGTACAACGATGTCACCCATGCCCAGAACGCTACGAACGCCCAGAGCCCGCCGGCAGAGCCGCCAATACCGGCCGGGCAGTGACAAATGTCCCGGGCTACGGCCCCCGACCGCTATTTTGCACTTCTGTCGCCGGTTAGCACCTTTCGCACCTGTTTGTCGCGACAGAGCCGTGCAAGATCGACGGGGGCCAGGGTGGGGGGTCAGGGTGGGGTTGGGGCGGGGTGCGGGGCGTGGGCCGCGCGGCGCAGGCCGTAGAGCGTCAGCGCCGCGGCGGCGAGCAGCGGGGCGCCGTCGCGGACCAGGCCGTCCACGCCCAGCAGCCACCAGCACAGCGGCAGATCCACGGCGAGCACTACCACTGTGACACCGACGAGCAGGCCCCGCGCCCAGTCCTTGCCGCGCATCAGGAACGCGGTGCAGAACAGCACCGCGTAGCTGGCCGCGATGCCGGCGCCGAACCAGAACAGCACGGCCGGCAGCGCGGTCAGTCGACCGTCCAGGATCGAACCACCGGCCACCAGGGCTGGCACCAGCATCAGCGGGCTGTAGGTGAACGCCGCCACCCGGCTGGTCAACAGCCAGGCGTTCGCCTCCGGCCGGCGCGGCGGGGTTTCCCGCCAGGAGAAACCGTCGCGGTCGATGACCAGCCGGGGCCGGTGTCGGACGAGGTGCCCGGCGAGCGCCGACGAGCGGTACAACAGCCAGACCACCGCCACGCAGAGCGTGGTGAGCACGGCGAAGCCGAGCAGGCCGGGCAGCGGCGGCACCCCCTGCCGGGGCACGATCAGCCGCCCGACCGCGAAGACCGTGGTGACCGCGAGGATCAGCCCGAACGGGCGGGCCACCGTCCGACCCCGACGCACGTGCCCGATCAGCAACAGGAAGCCGAACGAGCGCAGCATCGCCCAGCCGGTCCGCACGGCCAGCCCGAAGCCCTGCTCCGGGGCGTACCACCAGTTGAGCAGCTCGACCACGACGGTGGCCGCGGCCGTGGTGGCGAGCAGGATGGTGAGCACCCGGACGGCGGACGGCCGCCGGACCTGGGTCTCGGCGGCCGTCCTCATGGGATCAGATGATGCCCGCGTGGGGCGATCTTCACACCTACCGCTGCGGCTGCGTGGCGTCCAGGCGGGCGCGCAGCGCGTCCAACTCGGCCCAGAGCACGCCCGGCAGCTTGTCACCGAACTTCTCGAACCACTCGGTGATCATCGGCAGCTCGTTGCGCCACTCGTCGGGGTCGACCTTCAGCGCGATGCGGACGTCCTCCGGGGTCATGTCCAGACCCTCGACGTCGAGCGCGTCCTGTGCCGGGACCATGCCGACCGGCGTCTCGACCGCGTCGGCAGTGCCCTCGATCCGCTCGACGATCCACTTGAGCACCCGGGAGTTCTCCCCGAAACCCGGCCAGAGGAACGAGCCGTCGGGGTCCTTGCGGAACCAGTTGACGTAGTAGATCTTCGGCAGCTTCGCCTCGTCGCCGTCGGTGCCCTTGCCCATCTCGATCCAGTGCCGGAAGTAGTCGCCCGCGTGGTAGCCGATGAACGGCAGCATCGCCATCGGGTCCCGGCGGACCACGCCGACCGCGCCGGACGCGGCGGCCGTCGTCTCCGACGACAAGGTCGCACCCATGTAGACGCCGTGCACCCAGTCGCGGGCCTCGGTCACCAACGGGATGGTGTCCTTGCGCCGGCCACCGAAGAGGATCGCGTCGATCGGTACGCCGTTCGGGTCGAAGTACTCGTCGGCGAGGATCGGGCACTGGGTGATCGGGGTGCAGAACCGGCTGTTCGCGTGGGAGGAGAGGCTGTCGCTCTCCGGCGTCCAGTCGTTGCCCTTCCAGTCGATCAGGTGCGCCGGTGGCTCCCCCATGCCCTCCCACCAGACGTCCCCGTCGTCGGTGAGGCCGACGTTGGTGAAGACGGAGTTGCCCCGGTCCAGGGTGCGCATGGCGTTGGCGTTGGTCTTCCAGTCGGTGCCGGGCGCGACGCCGAACAGGCCGTACTCCGGGTTGACCGCGTAGAGGCGGCCATCCGGGCCGAACCGCATCCAGGCGATGTCGTCGCCGATGGTCTCGACCTTCCAACCCGGGATGGTCGGCTCCACCATGGCCAGGTTGGTCTTGCCGCAGGCCGAGGGGAACGCGCCGGCGATGTGGTGGACCTTGCCCTCCGGCGAGGTGATCTTGAGGATCAGCATGTGCTCGGCGAGCCAGCCCTCGTCGCGACCCATCACGCTGGCGATCCGCAGCGAGTAGCACTTCTTGCCGAGCAGCGAGTTACCGCCGTAGCCGGAGCCGTACGACCAGATCTCCCGGGTCTCCGGGAAGTGCGAGATGTACTTGGTCTCGTTGCACGGCCAGGCGACGTCCTGCTGACCGGGGGCGAGCGGGGCGCCGATCGAGTGCAACGCGTGCACGAAATTGGCGTCGTCGCCCATCGCCTCCAGGACGCGGGTGCCCATCCGCGTCATGATGCGCATCGAGGCGACCACGTACGGGCTGTCCGTGATCTCGACACCGAACATCGGGGACTCGGCCTCGACCGGGCCCATCACGAACGGGATCACGTACATGGTCCGGCCCCGCATCGAGCCGCGGTACAGCTCGGTCATCGTCCGCTTCATCTCGGCCGGCGCCATCCAGTTGTTGGTGGGGCCGGCGTCCGCCTCGTCGACGGAGCAGATGAAGGTGCGTTCCTCGACCCGGGCCACGTCGGTCGGGTCGGTACGCGCGTAGAACGAGTTGGGCTTCTTCTCCGGGTTCAGCCGGATCAGGGTGCCGGCTTCGACCAGCTCGTCGGTGAGGCGGCGCCACTCCTCGTCGGACCCGTCCACCCAGACGACCCGGTCGGGGGTGGTCAGTTCCGCGACCTCGCGGACCCAGGCGAGCAGTTTCGGATGGGACGTCGGGGCCTGATCAATACCCCGCACAACAGCCGGAGCAACCATGACACATCTCCTTGTGGTCGACGCTGACCGATCTATGGGATGCACGAGACTCGGCGGCGCGATGCGTCGCCTTCGTGGAAACCTGGGATTGGCCTCAGCGTAAACCGGGCAGCCTTCCGAGTCAGTGGGACTGGTTGTGAAGAACTGCACAAGCTACGGTCACGCTGCGGCATCACGATCTGATACCCGCTTTCCTGCGCAGTTTCACGCAAATCTTGTTGTGCACCCCGGCAGACGCTTGGTGTGGTCGGGCCGTGGACCTGCCCCGCCGACCGGTGCGTGGATTCCCGCTCCGAGCCGCGTCAGTCCTCCCAATTGGTTACGCTGCGTACGACGGTTTCGCGCACGGTGATCAGCTCCGTCGGCCGACCACGCCCGCTTGCGGTAGCTACCCCGCTGACCGGTCCAGAGCCGGTAGGCTCGCTCCGTGGCCGCCACGATGACCGGGGAGCAACCGGGTCCCCGGCAGACCCGACGGGGTCTCGCTGGCAAGCTGCTGGACCGCTTCGGTCACCTCGTCCGCGAGCTGAGCAAGTTCGCCACGGTGGGTGGCATCGCCTTCCTCGTCGACTTCGCGCTCTTCAACTACCTGACGAGCACCCGCGACGTCGAGGAGCTGACCGCGAAGACGGTCTCCACCGTCATCGCGGCCACCGTCGCCTTCGTGGGCAACCGGTTCTGGACCTGGCGGCACCGCCAGCGCAGCAACCCGGCCCGCGAGTACGCGCTGTTCTTCTTCTTCAACGTGGTCGGCCTCGGCATCGCGGTGGCCTGCCTGGCCATCAGCCGGTACGGGCTCGGCAGCATCTGGCCGGCAGTGTTCCAGACGCGCCTGGCGGACAACGTCGCCAGCTACATCGTCGGCACCGGCCTCGGCACGCTGTTCCGATTCTGGTCGTACCGGCGGTTCGTCTTCGTCGAAGCGGGAACCCGAACCGTTCCGCAGGTAAGACCCGACCCCGACCTCGGGGCGTGACCTGCCGCTCACCCCGTTTGGCCGGTGATCGCCGGTCACACCGACTGCCCTAAGGTGTTTCGCATGCGTCTTGTCCGTCTGCTGCCTGAGCGCTGGCAGAAGTTCATCCACGAGGCGCTCAAGTTCGGCATCGTCGGTGGCATCAACACCGTCATCAATTACGCGGTGTTCAATGCCCTTGCACTAACCGTTTTCGTCAACGGTCAGCTGAAGGCGACGGTGATTGCGACAGTCGTCGCCACTATCACCTCGTATCTGATGAATCGGCACTGGACGTACCGGGATCGCCCGAAATCGGCGTTGCGCCGGGAGTACGTCCTGTTCTTCCTGTTCAACGGGGCTGGCCTGCTCATCGAGCTGGGTGCCGTGGCGGCCGCCAAGTACGGCCTCGGCGTCCATGGCCTGCTGGCGCTGAACGTGGCAAAGACCGCCGGCGTCCTGCTGGCCACGCTGTTCCGCTTCTGGTCGTACCGGACCTTCGTCTTCCAGCCCGTCACTGGCGAGGACGAGACGAAGCCCGAGCCCACCTGGCACGACATCCCGCGCGACGAGTGGGACACCATGGCGGGGATGGACCCGGTCGCCGAGCTTGCCGAGTCCGTCTCGGAGTTGGAAGAGGCGGAGGCCGCGCGCCGCGCCGACCCACCGCCCGGCGCACCCACCCAGGGCCGCCCCCGCTTGAGTGTCAGCCCCGCCGCCGACCTTGACGCGGAACTCGCCGCGGAGTTGCACGTCGGCACTCGCCGCGCGCCCCGCCGGTGACGTCTCCCGACGCCCGCTCCGGCACCGGGCAACCCGCCGAGCTGTTCTTCGAAGATCTTGTCCCGGGGCTCACCGTCGACCTCGGTGTGGTCACCGTGGAGGGCGACGAGATGGTCGCCTTCGCCCGCCGCTTCGACCCGCAGTGGTACCACGTCGACGCCGACCTGGCCGGGGCCAGCCGGCACGGTGGGCTGATCGCCAGCGGCTTCTACACGGTAAGCCTGTTCATGCGCGCCTACGTCGACCATCTGCTGTCCCGGGCGGCCGCGGACGCGTCCCCCGGCCTGGAGGAGCTGCGCTGGCTCGCCCCGGTACGCGCCGGTGACCGGCTGGCCGTTCGGGTCGACGTGATGGGCGCCCGACCGTCGACCGCCCGTCCGGGGCTCGGCACCGTCAGCCTCACCGGCACCATGCTGCGTCTCGGCCCGGACGGCAGGCCCGAGCAGGAGGTGCTGCGGACCCGCTTCCGCGGCTGGTTCGCCGTCCGGCCAGCCGACGCCGACCCAGCCGCAGTTGACCCAGCCGCAGTTGACCCCACCGGGGCCGATCCAGCCGCAGCCGACCCCACCGCAGCCGGCCCGGCCAAGACCGACCCCGCCGAGGGTGGATCGTCCGACGCCGGCCCGTCGGCCGGTGGGCCAGCCGACGCGGGCCCGGCCGAGATCAGCCCCGAACGACCAGGAAACGGCCCGCCCCGGACCGAACCACCCGACTGACCCGCCCCGACCCTTGGGGTCCGGTTCATAAGAGCTGGCCGGCCGCCCTTATGAAACAGACCCTGGGCCCCAGGGGCGGGCCTCGACCGCGGTCGACCCGGATCAGGTGGTGGTGTCCCGCAGCGGCTTGCCCTCGCGCATGTCGGCGAGGATGTCGCGCATCTCCCCGTCGCCCAGCGAGTGCTTGTCGTGCTGCGCCTCGACCAGCTCGTAGAGGGTGGTCTGCACCCGGCTGACACCCGGCACGTCGGCGAGCACCGACTGGCCCCGTTCGCCTGCCGACTCGATGGTGAGCGTGCCGCAGCCGAGCAGACGCTCGACGAACCGCTGGTTCATCGAGTGGTCGTTGACCCGGGTGAGCGGGAGATCCCGCCGGTCGCGGGAGAAGACACCCTGCTGGATCAGCACCCGCTCGTTGGTGAACAGGTAGTGGGTGGTGCGCCAGACCAGGAACGGCCACAGCCCGAGCCAGAGCACCCCGACCAGGGCGATCACTCCGATCACGGCCAGCGCGATCGAACCACCGCTGCTCTCGGGCAACAGGAGCACACCGACCACCACCGCGGCGATGGCCAGCACCAGCACCACGATCGGCCGAATCAACGCCTTCCAGTGCGGGTGCAGATGGAGCACGACATGCTCGTCCGCGGTGAGCACGTCTTCAGGAAACGCCACGACAACCTCCATCGCCATTTTTCCGACGCGCAGACGGTAAGCCCCCAGGACGCGCCAGCACATCCGCCACGCGGCCCCACCCGAGTCTTCACGATCTTGCGCGCCGCTCGCCGCTCGCCGCGCGCCGCTCGCTGGCCTCCGCCCGTTCGACCCGGGGCAGCGGGCGCGGCGCCCCGGATCGGGTGGTCAGCGCAGGTGCAGGACGTCGCCGGCCGCGAGCGTCCGGGGCCCCGTCGGGGTGCTGAGCTGGAGTTGGCCGTCCGGGTCCACGCCGGTGGCGGTGCCGGTCAGGGTCTCGCCGTCGGGGAGCAGGACGCGTACCTCACGGCCGACCGTCGCGCAGGCCGCCAGGTAGGCGTCGCGCAGGCCGCTGGCCACCGCGTCCCCACCCGCCGAGCGCCAGCGGTCGTACCAGTCGGCGACCCCCCGCAACAGCGCCCGCAACAGCGGATCCCGGTCGGTCGCCGCCGCACCGGCCAGTTGGAGCGAGGTGGCCGACAGCCCGGTCGGGTTCACCGGCAACTCGTCGGCGCGCAGCGTCACGTTCAGCCCGATGCCCAGCACGATTGCCGGCGGCTGCTCCGGTGCCCGACCGGGCACCGCCTCGGCCAGCACGCCCGCGCACTTCGCGTCGTCGACAAGCAGGTCGTTCGGCCACTTCAGGGTGGCGTCCAGCTCGGCCAGCCGGGCCACCGCCTCGACCAGCGCCACGCCGGCCAGCAACGGCAGCCACCCGTACCCGGTGGGTGGCACCGGCAGCCAGTCGCGGTCCGGCACTGCCGCACCGGGCCGCAGCAGCACGCTCGTCGCGATGCCGGCCCGCGCCGGTGACTGCCAGACCCGTCCGCGCCGACCACGCCCGGCGGTCTGCCGCTCGGCCACCACCACCAGACCCTCGGGTTCGCCGGACCGGGCCGCCTCGGCCACGTCGGCGTTCGTGGAGCCGGTCTCGGCGCGCAACTCCAGGCGGGCCCACGGTCCGTTCGGCGCGACCAACGCCCGGCGCAGCCGGGCCGCCGACAGCGGCGGACGGTCCAGATCGGTGTACGGGGAGCCCGACATTCCGCCAGCCTACGACGGTGGCGGCGTCGACACTGAGGGGTACTGCACAGCGGCACCTACCTGAACCATCGTTATATTCCGTGGGTGACTACCGAGACCGGGACCAACATCCACAGCACCGCGGGCAAGCTGGCGGACCTGGAGCGCCGGGTCGACGAGGCGGTGCACGCCGGGTCGGCCCGTGCCGTGGAGAAGCAGCACGCCCGCGGCAAGAAGACCGCCCGCGAGCGGATCGAGATGCTGCTCGACGAGGGCTCCTTCGTCGAACTCGACGAGCTGGCCCGGCACCGCTCCACGGCGTTCGGGCTGGAGCGCAACCGCCCGTACGGCGACGGTGTGGTCACCGGCTACGGCACTGTCGACGGCCGGCAGGTGTGCGTGTTCGCGCAGGACTTCACGGTCTTCGGCGGTTCGCTCGGCGAGGTCTTCGGCGAGAAGATCGTCAAGGTGATGGATCTGGCCATGAAGATCGGCTGCCCGGTGGTCGGCATCAACGACTCCGGCGGTGCCCGCATCCAGGAGGGAGTGGTCTCGCTCGGTCTCTACGGCGAGATCTTCTTCCGCAACGTGCGGGCCTCCGGTGTCATCCCGCAGATCTCCCTGGTGGTCGGGCCCTGCGCGGGCGGCGCGGTCTACTCCCCGGCGGTCACCGACTTCACGGTGATGGTCGACCAGACCTCGCACATGTTCATCACCGGCCCGGACGTGATCAAGACGGTGACCGGCGAGGACGTCGGCATGGAGGAGCTGGGCGGGGCCCGCACGCACAACACGCGCAGCGGCAACGCGCACTACCTCGCCACGGACGAGGACGACGCCGTCGACTACGTCAAGGCGCTGCTGTCGTACCTTCCGTCGAACAACCTCGACGAGCCGGTGGTCTTCGAGGCGCCGGCCGACCTGGCGATCAGCGACGAGGACCGGGAGTTGGACACGCTGATCCCGGACTCGGCCAACCAGCCGTACGACATCCACACCGTCATCGACCACGTCCTGGACGACGGGGAGTTCCTGGAGGTCCAGCCGCTCTACGCGCAGAACATCGTCATCGGCTACGGCCGGGTCGAGGGCCGGCCGGTGGGCGTGGTCGCCAACCAGCCGATGCACTTCGCCGGCACCCTGGACATCGCCGCGTCGGAGAAGGCCGCCCGGTTCGTGCGCACCTGCGACGCGTTCAACATCCCGGTGCTGACCTTCGTGGACGTGCCCGGCTTCCTGCCCGGCACCGGCCAGGAGTGGGACGGCATCATCCGCCGGGGCGCCAAGCTCATCTACGCGTACGCCGAGGCGACAGTCCCGAAGGTCACCGTGATCACCCGCAAGGCGTACGGCGGGGCGTACGACGTGATGGGTTCCAAGCACCTCGGCGCGGACCTGAACTTCGCGTGGCCGACCGCCCAGATCGCGGTGATGGGCGCGCAGGGCGCGGTGAACATCCTCTACCGCTCCGAGCTGGCCGGTGCCGACGATCCGGCGGCGGTCCGGGCCGAGAAGATCGCCGAGTACGAGGACACCCTGGCCAACCCGTACGTGGCCGCCGAGCGCGGGTACGTCGACGCGGTGATCCCGCCGCACGAGACGCGTACCCAGATCGTCCGCGCACTGCGGGTGCTGCGCACCAAGCGGGAGACGTTGCCGCCGAAGAAGCACGGCAACATCCCGCTCTGATCGGGCCGGGGTCAGCAGGCCGGGTTGGCGGCGACGCACATCCGGCGCGCGGCGACCTCCGCCAGCTCGCGTAGTTCCCGCTCGGTGCCGGCCTGCCCCAGGCTGAGCACGGTGATCAGATCGCCCACCCGGACCACAGCCGTGGTGGTCGGCCGGGGGGCCGCACCGATCGGCTCGCCCGTCTTCTGGTCGACGGGCGGCGAACCGGTGTGCCGCAGCAGCGCGGCCCCGTCGCCGGCGAAACCCCGTTGGACCACCGTCCAGCGGTGCGTCGCCGCTCCGGTGCCCGTCGCACCCCCCACCTTGTACCCTCCGACGCTTGTCCACTCGGCGCACGGGGCGACCACGTCGTCCAGGGTGGCGAGCAACTGGACGGCCTCGTCGGGAGTCAGCCGGAAGAGATCCTGCGTGACCAGACCGTCCGCCTCGGTGAGGATCGTCGAAGCTCGCTTCGGCAGCAGGGTCTGCGAGCGGGACAGGATTGACATCTGCCAGCCGTCCGACAGCCCCTGGCTCGTCCGGCACGAGCCGAGCATCGAATCCAGCAGCACCGGCTCGCCCAGCCCTGACTGGCTGAGCTGCACGTGAACCGGCTGCGGCAGGTCGGCCGGCTGCAACAGGGCGTCGGTGGTGATCTCGTGCCGGGCCGGCGGGGCCGAGGCGACCGGCTGAACCGGTGGCGGGGACTGCCGCGGCGCGGCGACCGCCACGGCGGACACCCCGGCGACGGCCAGCACGACGGTGGCCACCACCACTCGGCGCTGGCTGCGGCGGCGGGCCCTGGAACGGAGTTCCTCCGGGGCCAGCCAGCGCACGTCCCGCAGGTCCCGCTGAACCTGTTCGACGAATCCCGGTTCGTCACGCATCGGTGGCCTCCTCCAGATCAGAGACGGCAAGCAGCCCGGCGAGCGCGGTCCGCCCCCGGGAGAGTCGGGCCTTGACCGTGCCCACCGGCGCGGCGGTCTCCCGCGCCACCTCGGCGACCGGCATACCCACCAGGTAGTAGAGGGCGATCGCGACGCGTTGCTCCTCGGGCAGCCGACGCAGGGCGGCAACGACCTCGACGGTGTCGGTGCCTGGCCCGGGAACGGTTTCGGTGGCCCCGTGCCGCAGGTACGCGCGGGCGCGGCTGCGCAGACTGCGCCACCGGCTGACCGCGATCCGGCTGGCCACCACCCGCACCCACGCCTCCGGTTCGTCGTACGCACGGACCGTCGACCAGCGCTGCCACGCCCGGATGTACGCCTCCTGCACGGCGTCCTGAGCCTCGACCCGGTCACCGGTCAGGGCGTAGACGAACCCGAGCAGCCGTTGCCGGCTCCCCCGGTAGAACTCGTCGAACTCGTCGACGTCCGGCACCCGCTACCTCCCCGTGTCGGTCGCAGGGAACACGCGCCGCGACGGGCCGTCGGTTGCCCCGATCAGGAGATCATCTTGTCCAGTTCGGCGAGCGGGAACGCGCCGGCCGCGATCCGCTCCCGAACCGCCCGGCGTACGGCCCGCTGGACGGCCACGTTTGCCGGCGTCGGTACGCCGTGCAGCCGGCCGAGCAGCGCGATCTCACCGTTGAGGTGGTCGACCTCTGTCGAGCCGGCGCCCCGGGCCAGACTCTGCCAGGTGGAGCCACCGGAGCGGGCCTCGCCGTCGACCGGGCGGTGCTGCACCAGGTCACCGCGTTCGGCCTGCTCCTGCTCCGGCGTGGTGTGCGCGATCCCGGCCGCGGCAAGCGCGGCGACACCTTCGGCGCGTACCCGCTCGGCCAACGCGTCCGGGATGTCCCGGCCGAGCAGCGCCTGGAGGCCGTTGCCGAGGTTGCTGAGCAGCTTGCCGTACTTCCAGCGCAGCACGTCCGCGCGGACCGGTGCGACGAACCCGGCGGCGCGCAGATCGGCGGCGATGGCCCGGTCGGTGTCGTCGGCCCTCTCCGGGTACCGTCCGATGTGGAGCATCCCCGGGTGCGGGTAGCCGTTGGCAACCACCACACCCGGGTCCAGGTGGGTGGCCGGCAACCAGACGCAGACCGGGTGCACGTCGGCGAAGAGCCGCAGCGCGGCCCGCTCGTTCGCCACCCCGTTCTGGGCGGTCACCAGGGGCAGCCGCTCTCCCGCCGTGCCGCCACCGACCACCGGCGCGTCCACCCAAGCGGCCAGCGCAGCTGCGGTGTCCTGCGACTTGACGGTGAGGATCAGCACGGTATCCGCCGGCAACGGCTGGTCGCCGGGCCCGGCCAGGGCGGCGAGCCGGGCGGTGACCTCCCCGTCGGGCTGCCGCAGGGTCAATCCCCGCGCCCGGATCGCCTCCAGGTGGGCACCACGGGCCACCACTGTCACGTCCCGCCCGGCCCCAGCCAGCCGCACGCCGATGGTCCCGCCAACCGCCCCAGCCCCGACAATCACGTATCGCATGCGCCTAATCCTCCCCTCCCCGCCCCCCGTCCCGCCCCACCCTCCAACCCCGTCGATCATGGAGTTGTGGTGCCCGAGTCAGGAGTTTTTGCGGCTTTTATTACCACCACAACTCCATGATCGACCGCGTGAGGGGGCGGGGGTGGGGGCGGGGGCGGGGGGCGGTCAGAGCGTGGGGTCGGGGTTGGTGACGATGGGGCCGGCTAGCAGGAGCGCCCCGGCGACCAGGGCGAGCACGTTGACAATGGCGAAGACCGTCACCCAGAAGAACGCCGGAAACGGGGTGAGGCCGGCGAGCTGGTCGGCGTCGGAGGCGGGCATCCGGCCCCGCGACCGCAGCCGTTGCAGCTCGACCACCGGTCGCACCCCGCCGAGCAGCAGGAACCACACCCCGGTGTACGCGAACGCGGCCTGGACCTGCGGTGTCGCGTACCACGAGACGGCGAACACCAACGCGCCGGTGACAAGCAGTGACACCACGCCGAAGGCGTTGCGGATCATGATCAGCATGGCGAGCAACAGCACCACCGCCACCCAGAGCAGCAGGGTGATCCGGTTGCCGCCGAGCAGCCAGGCACCGGCCAGCCCGACCAGCGGCGGGGCGACGTAACCGGCGAGCAGGGTGAGGATCATGCCCGGTCCGGTGGGACGGCCGGCGGAGAGCGTCAGGCCCGAGGTGTCCGAGTGCAGCCGGATGCCGCGCAGCTTGCGGCCCGTGAGCAGGGCGACGAGGGCGTGCCCACCCTCGTGCGCGATGGTGATGGCGTTGCGGGCGATCCGCCACGGCAGCCGGGTCGACACCACCACCAACGCGACAGCCGCGGTGATCAGCACCAGCAGCGGGGGCGGGTCCGGCTGAGCGCCGAACAGCGTGTCCCACTTCTCGCCCAGCCCGTCGATCGACATCATGGGGCGCGAGCCTACCGGCGGCGTTCCGGGTCGCTCCCGGAGCACCGGCTCGTATCCTGGAAGACTGATCGGGTGGCGAGTGAAACGGGAGGTGAGCGCCGATGAGTGCGGAACCCCTGGAACACCACGTCGGGCTC
The DNA here is from genome assembly GCF_040649215.1 of Micromonospora sp. NPDC049044. Classification (NCBI taxonomy): domain Bacteria; kingdom Bacillati; phylum Actinomycetota; class Actinomycetes; order Micromonosporales; family Micromonosporaceae; genus Micromonospora; species Micromonospora sp. NPDC049044. The sequence goes on from NZ_JBEZFA010000004.1 coordinate 194,819, forward strand.
TGGACCGAGGCCGATTATTTCGCCCTGGGCGAGACGCCGGACCGCATCGAACTGCTCGACGGGAGCCTGCTGGCGAGCCCTGCCCCGAGCCGACGGCACCAGCGGGTGTCGCGCCGGCTGGCGAACAGCATCGAGGCCGCAGCAGATCCCAATGGCCTCCTGGTCTACGACGCGATCAACGTCCGGCTCGGCATCGACCGGGTCGTCATACCGGATCTCGTCGTGACCGACTTGGACGACGAGGGCACTTTTCTCGACGCCGACCGGGTGTGCCTGGTTGGGGAGGTCGTCTCGCCCGGCAACGCCGCCGCGGACCGGCTGGTCAAGATGCAGCTCTACGCCATCGCGCGGATCCCCTGGTATCTGCTTGTCGAGCAGGACGGCGACGACCATTCGTTGCGGCTGTTTCGGCTCGACGGTGAGCACTACGTCGAGGACCAGGTGGCCAAGCCCGGAGAGACGCTGAGCGTCGTCGAGCCGTTCCGTTGGCAGCTCGACCCGGCCACGCTGCGCTGACCCGTCCCGCCCCGGCCATCGGGCCTTCACGATCCGTCAATGAAGCTTTTTTCAGTCACCCTTGCGATCTAGGGCACTTATCTCCAAAGATGGTTGTCGATAGAGCGACCCTCTTGGAGGCACTCATGGCCCGTACCCCGTCATCGCTGCGCCGCGCCCTCGCGGCCAGCCTCACCGTCCTCGCCACCGCGGCGGCGGCCCTGGTCGCGACCGCCGGACCGGCCGCCGCCGCCACCACAGCCGGCGTCGACGTGTCCCGCTACCAGGGCAGCATCAACTGGACAAGCGTCCGCAACGCGGGTATCGAGTTCGCGTTCATCAAGGCGACCGAGGGCACCAGCTACAAGGACCCCAACTTCAACGCCAACTACGTCAACGCGTACAACGCCGGGGTGATCCGCGGGGCGTACCACTTCGCCCGGCCCAACATCTCCGCCGGCTCCACCCAGGCCAACTACCTGGCCTCCAACGGCGGCGCCTGGTCGGCGGACAGCCGCACCCTGCCCGCCGCGCTGGACATCGAGGGCAACCCGTACGCCGGTGGCTACTGCTACGGCCTCAGCACGACCGGCATGCGCAACTGGGTACAGGACTTCCTGAACACCTACCGCTCCCGCACCGGCCGGTACGCGGTCATCTACACCACCACGAGCTGGTGGAACCAGTGCACCGGCAGCTGGACCGGCCCGTGGGCGAACCACCCGCTCTGGCTGGCCCGCTGGGCGAGCGCGCCCGGCACCCTGCCGGCCGGCGCTCCGGTGTGGAGCTTCTGGCAGTACACGAGCAGCGGCGCCGTCTCGGGGATCAGCGGCAACGTGGACCGGAACTACTGGAACGGTGACCGCAGCCGACTCATCGCACTGGCCAACAACACCTGATCGGGTCGTTGGCGGCAGCGGGATCGACGGTCACCACACGGTTGACAATCGGTCCGGCTGCCGCCACACACCGGTTGCGGGTCAGGCCCGCCGTCGGCTCAACGCCGGCACCACGGCTTCCTCGCGGGCCAGCGCGCCCCGGCGGGTCAACCGCCAGGCGGCCACGCCAAAGCCGGCAACGATCACGACGCCGAGCAGTGCGACGAGCACCGAAACCCCCGCGCTGACCAGCAGCAGGATCGCGTCGCCGAGCGCCACGAGCATCCACAGTGCCAGCCGAGGCCGGGTGTCCCTCCGTCGGTAACCCATGTCGTGCCTCCCTCCGTCGTCGACTGTCAATTACCCAGAACGACAGAGAGTCATGCGAATGAGTTTCAGTCCTGGCGGTCGGGCACGAACCCCTTGGCGATCCGGTCGAAGTTGGGCAGGTTGGCCTGCCAGTCCTTCTCCGCGATCTCCCACCGCAGTGCGTAGCCGCGGTTACTCGCAGTCACGAACCCGCGGTTACGAACGTGGATGCGCGTCCCGTCGCGGGTCTCCAGCCACTCCCAGTCGGCGCAGGTCTTCCAGAAGTTGCAGTGCTCGATGCTGAGGTACTGGTAGTTCGTGACTTCGTCCTTGCGGTAGCCCTCGATGCTTTGCCAGTCGGCATATGCGTCCTTCTTCGGCGTGGGGGTCCACTGCACGAGCAGCTCCCCCGGCCCGTTGGACTCGTCGAAGACGACGGTGTCGCTGCGGGGCTGCCGGCGCACCCAACCGTCGGGGATCGGCAGGGCGAAGCCGGCCGGGTCCTTGTGCAGCTTCCAACCCGCCGGCAACGCGTTCGGGTCGACCGAGGGCGAGGCCGAAGGTGTCGGACTCGGTGCGCCAGCGGTGGGTGGGGGCACCGCAGCGGCCGAGGTCGGCGCCGCTGCCGATGTCGCGGCGGCCCCGGTCGGGTCGGCCTGCGGGGTCTTGTCGTCGTCGCCTTTGCTGAGCAACGGCACGACCACCGCGAGGCCGATCAACAGCAGGACGACCACCGCCCCGATCAGCAGGTTGCGCCGGGTGTTGTCCGGCTTCGTGCCGTCCTGCAGCGGCACCGCCGCACGACCGGAGGGACCCACCGGGGGCATCAGCGCCGTGGGCGTCGACGGCTTGCGCTGCTCCGGTGCCACCGGCGGACCGTCGACGACAGTCGGCTCGTCGTCGTCGGTCGTCGTACCCCCGCCGGTCGTGTCGCTCGTCGCCGTGACCTTCGCGGTCGGGTCGGCGTCGGACGAGGCCGGTCGGTCGATCGTGGCGGTCGGCTCCGACGTGGCCGGGTCGGCGGCCGCACCGGACGCAACCACTGCGGTGGGGGTGGCGTCGGTGGCCGTCGGCGTGGCGGCGGCCGGAGCCGGGTCAGCGGCCGGGGTGACGGCGGCGGCCGAAGCGGCGGCGGCCGGTGGCGGCGACACCGGGCGGTCGGCCCGCTCGGCCGGTCGCGGTGCCGGCACCAACGGCGGGCGCGGCTCGCGCGGACCGTTCGGCCCCGGTCGGCGTACGCCATCAAGCAGCGAGATCCCCCGCGCACGCTTGCCACCGGCGCGGCGCAGCAGGCGTTCGGCCACCTCGGCGGTGATCCGCTCGTTCGGATCCTTCCGCAGCAGCCCGTTGAGCACCGCCTTGAGTGGACCGGCGTTCTTCGGCGGCGGAATCGGCTCCGTCGCCAGCGCCGCGAGGGTGCCGATCGCCGACGGCCGGGCGTAGGGCGACTTACCCTCGACCGCCGCGTAGAGGGTCGCGCCCAACGACCACAGGTCCGCCTCCGGACCGGCGGTGCCGTCGCGGGCCCGCTCCGGCGAGATGTACGCGGGCGAGCCCAGCACCATGCCGGTGCGGGTCACGTTCGGGTCGCCCGGGATGGTGGCGAGACCGAAATCGGTGAGCACCACCCGACCGTCCTCGCCCAGCAACACGTTGCCGGGCTTGACGTCGCGGTGCATGACGCCCGCCTTGTGCGCGGCGCTGAGCGCACCGAGCACGCCGAGGCCGATCTCCACAGTGCGGGCCACCGACACGGGACCATCTTCGGCGAGGGTGTCCTGCAACGACTTCGACGCCACGTACTCCATCACGATCCACGGATCGCCATCGGTGCGCAGCACGTCGAAGATGCGGACGACGTTCGCGTGGTTGAGGCGGGCGATGGCCCGCGCCTCCCGCAACGAGCGCTCGCGCATCTCCCGGCGCTCCTCGTCGGTGAGACCCGGCGGCGGCACCAACTCCTTGATGGCGACGTCCCGGTGCAGCACCTCGTCGCGCGCCTTCCACACCCGGCCCATGCCACCCTGGCCGAGCGGCGACAGAAGCCGGTATCGGTCAGCGACGAGTTGGGGAAGCGCGTTCGACATCGGTGAGACGGTACCCGGACCCGCCGACGCTCACACCGCCGGCACGCCACTGTCCGCATCCCGTAACTTCGCGCCGCGTACCCTGGCGTCATGTCTGCCGAAGAGCCGCTGTTCCGGGTCGTCCGGGGCGTGCCCACCGCGGAGGAATTAGCCGCCCTGGTGGGGGCGGTCATCATGCGATCCCGCCCCGCCGCCGCACCCACGCCGCCGGCCACGTCCGCCTGGGCGCGCAGCGGCCGGCCGGTCGGCCCCGGCGGGTGGCGCAGCGCCGGCCTGCCCCGCTGACCCGACCCTCCCGGGCGGGGGCTGCCAGGGGCGCGTGCAGCGGTTACCCTCACTCAGGGAGACGGCGTCGTGACAGTTAGGGAGGGCCCGTGATCCCCGAAGAGGACCGGCCAGCGCCCTGGTTACGCGACTACGGCGGCATCGAGGCCGACATCAGCCAGCTCAGAGAGTTCGCCGACCGGCTCGCCGACGAGGTCGAGAGCAACTACGCGCCGCACCTTCCGTACATCGCCGAAGACATGTCCGCACGGCTACCCAACCCGTGCGACGCCTTCATCGAGCTGGTCCACTTCCTGCACGCGCACCACGAGACACAACAGGCCACCGCCGACATGGTCTACGCGGTCCGCGGCGCCACCGGCCACCTGGCCGCCGCCGCCAACCAGGTCGCCACCCGGTACGCCGACAGCGACGCCTTCACCGCCGCGCGAGTGGTGGACGTCCGACAGGCCCTCGCCGACCCGACAAGCATGCTGCCCGGCGGCCCGACACCGCTGCTTACCGACCCGACCGGCCCCGACGTCGAAGGCCCGGTGATCCTGCCATGATCGAACGGGGCGCCGGCCGCACCTCCGGCCTCACCGACTGGCAACTGATGGACGTCAACAGCATGTGGGCGTGCCTTCAGGACCACGACACCGACAACCACTGGAAGCAGGTCGCCGGCTGGCGCAAGGTCTGCGACCTGGCGCAAACCCACCTCAGCCGCCTCCAGGAATACCGGCGCGGGCTCGCCGCGGCATGGCCGCCCGAAACCAGCGCCGCCGCCAGCGTCTACCTCGCCGAACTCGACGAGCTGATCGACAAGGTGCAGCGCACCCACGACGCCGCCGCCGCGAACTACACGGCGCTCGCCGCCGCCACCCAGGCCATCGGCACCACCCGCGCCGCGCTCCGCAAGATCCACGAGGAGTACGCGACCAAGTCCCAACAGAAGCAGGCATTCGAATCGATGGCCGCCGACCCGAAGGCGGTGATGGGTAATCGGGTCACCGAAACGCCCGTTACCGACGGGGACCTGGAACGGCTCAACGTTCAGGCCCGGACAGCCATGTTCAACCTCAGCGGCGAACTCCAACAAGCCCAAGCAACCCTCCAAAAACCACCAGCAGCGCCACGAAGCGCGAGGCAGCCGGAAGATTCCGATGTGTATGGCGGTTATCCGGCCCCGGTGATTCCGCCTATCGTGCCAGCGCCTTTGTCCACTGCCCCAATGGCTCAGACGGCCAGCGGAAGCGCTGGGAGGGTCGGGCCCGTATCCCTGGCACCAGCAACCGGGCCAGTTCTCGGGAGTGCCGTAGCGGGAGTCTCATCGCCATCGCCTATCACTGCCACGCCCACGATTCAGACATCAGCGACAGCCGGCCCGCTAACCGCCGGGTCTGGGCTCGCACAAGCGACCCCCCTTAGCCCTCCGATGAACTCGTCACCCTCGCCTGCATTGCGGGCAAGTCAACCAGGGTCGCTGGGAAGGCCAGTCCATGACGGCACCGATGGAAGCGCAGCGCGACCCACGCCGCCTGCCCGCCCCGCCCCCTCTGCTGGAGGGGTGATCGGAGGTGCGCCAGGGTTGGGTACTGGTCAAACTTCGGGGAACGCGGGTGCCCCCAGAAGAGTCAATCCCGTTGGCGGGGTCATCGGCGGCGGTGGCGCAGGTACAGCGCCCACCGGTTCAGCAGGAAGCCGACCAGGTGGGGGACGCGGCATTAATGGAAGCGTAGGCGGTTTCCCAATAGGTGGTGCACCTGGGGCACCCGCAGGCGCTGGGCGCCCAGGAACGCGGCCTGAGATCGACCAAAATTTCCGTCAATGGGATCCAGACAACCCCTGGGAAACCGACAAAGGCGTTCCTCCAGTGGTCCGACCTCCGGACCGGGATGATCCGATCGACCCTGGGCCGGCAATCGGTTTTAGTAGATGATTGGGCAGTTCCTGGCAGGAGCATTGGGGGTAGCGCTGGCCGGGGTGCTACTACCCGGGGGCATTGCCGCCCCAACACAAGAGGCGGACCTCATCCGGAGCGACCAATGGCATCTTCCATTCCTCCACATTGACCGGGCACATCTGTTGAGCCAAGGGTCTGGCGTGATCGTTGCGGTGCCGGACACAGGAGTCGACGCCCATCCCGATTTACGCGGAAACTTACTCGAAGGAACAGACGTCATTCCTGGCGGAAGCGGCGATGGGCGCCAAGATCGAGACAGTCATGGAACTTCGATGGCGGGGTTAATAGCCGCACATGGAGGGGAAGACGGTCGGGGAGCTCTTGGCATCGCGCCTAGAGCAAGGATTCTTCCGATCTTTGACACGCCACCGAACGGCTTGGGTGATCCTGATGCACTGGCATCCGGTATCGAATTCGCGATCGCGAGGGGCGCCGACGTTATTAGCATCTCGGCGGTCGCTGGTGCCAGCGTGCGACTTCAGCAAGCAATTTTGTCCGCCCAGAATGCGGACGTTGTAGTGGTGGCCGCGGCAGGTAATCGACCCATGGACACCCTTGTGGGTTATCCGGCAAGCGAAGAGGGCGTAATCGCCGTTGGGGGTATCGGTCGAGACGGACTGCATGCCGCCATCTCGGTGACCGGGCCCAGAGTCGACGTGGCTGCTCCCGCTGTTGACATCTACAGCACCAGTTACGACGGAAAGTATTCGAAGGGTACTGGCACATCTAGCGCCACGGCGATTGTGGCGGGGGCGGCGGCGTTGATTCGGTCCAAGTACCCGCACCTGCCGGCGCGGGAGGTGGCGCACCGGCTCACTGCGACGGCGATCGACAAGGGTGCGCCTGGGCGTGACGACGAGTACGGCTATGGCGTGATCGATCTGGTGGCGGCGCTGACTGCGGACGTACCGCCGCTGGGGTTTGAATCTGTGACCGCGTCGGCTGGTGCTGGCCCGACGACGGCTGTTGCACAGCCCGGCGGCGACGAGGGTGCCGCGACGGCGCGCGGGCTGGCCACGCTTGGGGTGATTTTGGCCGCGGGGGTCGGATGGGCGGTGGTGGCGCGGCGGCGTCGGCGCGGTGATGATCCGCCGCCCAGGATTAGCCGCTGATTGGTCGGCGGTCTGGCGATCAACTCGGGTTTCTTGATGTCGCGGTGTCCGGGTCGCTGGGATGCCCCGATATCAGCGAAGGCGAGTCGATCATCGCGCGGCGGGCGCGGCGGACAGCGGACAGCGGGCACGGCGGGCGCGGGCGCGCGGTGGTTGCGTGGCGGGAGGTCGTTGTGGGGGTGGGTAGCCGGTAACGTCGGATGGGTGTCTGAGAATCTGCCGCTCCGCCTTGTGCTCGCCTCGGCGAGCCCCGCTCGTCGCAAGTCCCTCCAGGCTGCCGGGATTGAGCCAGATGTGCTGGTCAGCGGGGTGGACGAGTCGTTGGTGGTGACCGATCGGGCTGAGGAGTTGTGCCTGGAGTTGGCGCGGCTCAAGGCGCAGGCGGTGTTGACCCGGCTGAGCCCCGGCGCCGACCAGCGGACGCTGGTGATCGGCTGCGACTCGGTGCTCGAGTTCGACGGGGAGATTCTCGGCAAGCCAGCGGATCCGACGGACGCTACCGGGAGGTGGCTGCGGATGCGGGGGCGCAGCGGCGTGCTGCACAGTGGGCACTGCCTCGTCGACGTCACCGCCGGCCGGCGCGCGGAGGCGGTCGCCTCGACAATTGTCCACTTCGCTGACATCAGCGACGACGAGATCGCCGCGTACGTGGCAAGTGGCGAGCCGCTGGCGGTGGCCGGCGCGTTCACGATCGACGGGTTGGGCGGGCCATTCGTGGAGCGGATCGAAGGTGACCCGGGGACGGTGGTCGGGCTGTCGATGCCGTTGCTGCGTCGACTCCTCGCGGAACTCGGCCTACGGATCATTGACCTGTGGACGAAGGTCGCGCCGGGGGGTCAGTCGGTCGATCCGGTCGGTAACGTCCGGTCATGACCACCAAGTCGATCCCGCTGACTGACGAGCTGCACGCCTACCTGGTCGCCCACGGTTCCCCGCCGGACGAGATCATTCAGGATCTGGCCGAGGAGACCCGGTCGGTGCTGCCAGAACACGCCACGATGCAGGTGGCACCCGAGCAGGCGGCCTTTCTGACGTTCCTCACCCGGCTCCTCGACGTACGGCAGGCGGTCGAGGTCGGCACGTTCACCGGCCTCTCGTCGCTGGCGATCGCCCGTGGCCTACCCGAGGGCGGGCGGTTGACCTGCTTCGACATCTCCGAGGAGTTCACCGGCATCGCCCGGCGTTACTGGGCGCGGGCCGGCGTACAGGACCGGATCGAGCTGCGCATCGGCCCGGCCGGTGAGACGTTGCGGGAGTTACCGCACGAGCGCTACCTGGACTTCGCGTTCATTGACGCCGACAAGACGGGCTACCCGGTCTACTGGGCGGAGTTGGTGCCCCGGATGCGCCCCGGTGGAGTGATCGCAGTCGACAATGTCCTGCGCGGCGGACGGATCGTCGCGCCGCAAGACGAGGGCGACCGGGCGATCGCCGCGTTCAACGATGCGGTGTTGGCCGACGTACGGGTGGACCCGGTGATGCTGCCGATCGCGGACGGCCTCACCCTCGCCCGGGTGCGCTGAGCGGCGACGCCACCCCTTGATCCTCTCGGTTTCCTGAAAGTCGCGGCATCCCACGCGGTAGGACACCCCGACTTTCAGGAAACCGAGTCGATCACGCCGGGCCGGGCCGGCACTCCGAGCGACCGGGCCCGCCGAGCCAGCCAGGCACGCCGAGCCAACCGGGCACACCGAGCCGGCCGAGCACGGCCGGGCACGAGCGGGTCAGCGGACGCTGCGGGCGAACTGGCGGGCGGCCCAGTAGACGCCCAGCGCGGCGAGCACTGCGGTGATGCCGAGGCCCTGCCAGACCTTGTCGCTGGCCAGGTCACCGGCGAAGAGCGCCCGGGTGCCGTCGACCGCCCAGGAGAACGGGTTCCAGTTGGCGATGCCCTGCAACCAGCCGGGGGCGTAGGTGAGCGGCAGCAGGATGCCGGACAGCAACAGCACCGGCTGCGCCACCGTGTTCATCAGGGGAGCCAGCGCGTCCTCGCTCTTGACCTTGAGGGCGACGCCGTAGGAGACGGCCGAGGTCATGAGGGCGATCAGGGCGAGCATCAGGTACGCCAGCAGCAGGTCTCCGATGAACACCCGCAGGTCGAACAGGAGCGCCAGCAGGGTGATGATGACCGCCTGCACGATGAGCGACACGACGTCGCGCAGCGAGCGGCCGAGGAGCAGGGCGAACCGGCTGATCGGGGTGACCCGGGAGCGTTCGATGACCCCGGCGCGCAGCTCGGCGATCAGGCCGAAGCCCTGGAACAGCCCACCGAAGATCGCCAGTAGCACCAACAGACCGGGTACGAAGATCTTGTAGGCGGCGGCCTGGGTGGGCGCGTTCAGGGCCGGCTTGAGCAGCGGGGCGAAGAGCAGTAGGTACATGACCGGCTGGAACACCCCGACGAAGACCCATACCGGGTTGCGCAGCAGGAGTTGAGTCTGGCGTTGGAAGATCAGCCAGGTGTCACGGGCGAATTTCATGAGTGATCTCCGGATTGTCAGGACTCGCGCAGCGAGCGACCGGTCTTGGTGAGGAAGACGTCGTCCAGGCTGGGGCGGTGCAGCTCGATCGAGCGCAGCTCCAGGCCCGCGTGGTCGAGTCGGCGCAGCACCTGCGGGATGGCGGTGGCGCCCTCGTCGACGTAGAGGCGCAGGCCGCCCTCGTCGACGGTCTCCAGCTTGTTGACGAACGGTTCGCCGTCGAGGGCCTTGGCGGCCTGCGGGGTGGCGGTCAGGTCGAGGCCGACAAGCACCACGTCGCCGGAGATCTCGCGCTTGAGTTCGGTGGGGGTGCCCTCGGCCACGACCTCGCCGTTGTCCATGATCGCGATCCGGTCGCAGAGCGCGTCGGCCTCGTCCAGGTAGTGGGTGGTGATGAAGACGGTCATCCCGTCGGCGCGTAGCCGCCGGATCTCGTCCCACATGTGCGCGCGGCTCTGCGGGTCGAGGCCGGTGGTCGGCTCGTCCAGGAAGACGATCTTCGGCTCGTGGATGATGCCGAGGGCGATCTCGACCCGCCGACGCTGCCCGCCGGAGTAGGTCTTGCACTTGCGGTCCGCGTACTCGGAGAGCTGGAAGGCGTCCAGCGCGCGGACGGCGCGGCGCTGCGCGTCGGCCTTGCCGATGCCGTACATGCGGGCGTGCAGCACCAGCTCCTCGCGCGCGGTGGACTCGTCCCAGGTGCTGCCGCCCTGCGGGACGTAGCCGATGCGACGGCGTACCTCGGCCGGGTCCTTGCGGAGGTCCGCGCCGGCGATGGTGGCTTCGCCGCCGTCCGGCTCGATGAGCGTGGCGAGCATCCGCAGCGTGGTGGTCTTGCCGGCGCCGTTGGGACCGAGGAAGCCGAAGATCTCGCCCTCGGCGACCTCAAGGTTGACGCCCCGCACGGCGTCCACCGTCTTCGTCTCTCGACCCGCGCGGGAGCGGAACGACTTCCGCAGCCCCCTGGTCTCGATCATTTTCGCTCCTGGTCGTTCGGGCCGGTCGAGCCGGCCGCCGAGTGGGACGACGCCGGACGGCGCACTCCCCCGCTGTGCCACAGCAGGGTAACGCGATATAACTTTCTTAGTCAACGTTGATTATTACGCGCTGGGCGCGGGTCGCTCCTCGCCGTCCCGCCACCCCGACCAACCATCCGCGTTCTCCATCTGAGCAGGCAGGTACGACACACCGGACTCGACCCGTTCCGCGATTCGCTCGCACCACGCCACCTCCGCCTCGGCGCGGGCGGACCAGAGCTCCACCATCCAGCTGACGTGCACCGGCTTGGCGTTTCGGACCCAGTCCGATTCGAGCGAGGCACGCATCGAGGCGACGTTGGCCCGGAGCAGGTTGGCCCGGTTCCGCAGGGCGGCCGCCGCCTCCGAACGGGGCATCGCCGGCAGGAAGGAGAACGCCGCCGCGAACGGGTCGGGCGGCTCGCTGAGGTTCCACCAGAGGTTGCGCAGCAACGTCTCGAACTCGTCCTCCCCCTTGGGGGTCACCTCATAGGTCGTCCGCGCCGGACGTCCGCCGACCTGCTCGGTCGCGACGGCGTTGAGCAGCCCTTCCTCGGTCAGTTTGCGCAACGCGTGGTAGATCGAGCCGGGCTGCACGTTCGCCCACTTGTCGGCACTCCAGCTCAACAGCTCACGGCGCACGTCGTAGCCGTGCACGGGCTGCATCCACCGCACCAGACCAAGGATCATCATTCGAGTCGCAGACACCCCGCAAGCGTAATAGCCAAGTTTGACTATAGTGAGTGCCACATTCCACACTGAGCGATCGTTAGGGCAACCGAGGCGGCCGATACACTCCCGGTCAGTAACCTGCCGGGGAGGAGCCACGAAGGTGCGCAAGGTACTCATCGCCAACCGCGGCGAGATCGCCGTCCGGGTGATCCGTGCGTGCCGCGACGCCGGCCTGGGCAGCGTCGCCGTGTACGCGGACTCCGACCGCGACGCGCTGCACGCCACGCTCGCGGACGAGGCGTACGCCCTCGGCGGAGACAGCGCGACCGACACGTACCTGCGCATCGACAAGCTGCTCGACGTCGCCGCCCGGGCCGGCGCCGACGCCGTACACCCGGGTTATGGCTTCCTCAGCGAGAACGCCGACTTCGCCCAGGCCGTCATCGACGCCGGGCTGACCTGGATCGGCCCCACCCCGCAGGCGATCCGCGACCTGGGTGACAAGGTCACCGCCCGGCACATCGCCCAGCGCGCCGGCGCTCCGCTGGTCCCCGGCACCCCGGACCCGGTGGCCAGCCCGGACGAGGTGATTGCGTTCGCCGTCGACCACGGCCTGCCGGTCGCCATCAAGGCCGCCTTCGGCGGTGGCGGACGCGGCCTCAAGGTCGCCCGGACGATGGAGGAGATCCCCCAACTGTTCGAGTCGGCCACCCGGGAGGCGGTAGCGGCGTTCGGCCGGGGCGAGTGCTTCGTCGAGCGCTACCTGGACCAGCCCCGCCACGTCGAGGCTCAGGTCCTCGCCGACCAGCACGGCAACGTAATCGTGGTCGGCACCCGCGACTGCTCGCTGCAACGCCGGCACCAGAAGCTGGTCGAGGAGGCCCCCGCGCCGTTCCTCACCGACGCCCAGCGTGCCCAGATCCACGACAGCGCCAAGGCGATCTGCCGCGAGGCCGGCTACCACGGCGCCGGCACTGTCGAATACCTGGTCGGCAGGGACGGCACCATCTCCTTCCTGGAGGTCAACACCCGGCTCCAGGTCGAGCACCCGGTCACCGAGGAGACCGCCGGCATCGACCTGGTCCGCGAGCAGTTCCGGATCGCCGACGGCGAGAAGCTGCGGAGCACCGAGGACCCGACGCCGCGCGGCCACGCCATCGAGTTCCGGATCAACGGCGAGGACCCGGGTCGCAGCTTCCTGCCCGCCCCGGGCACTGTCACCGCGCTGCGGCTGCCCTCGGGGCCCGGCGTCCGGGTGGACACCGGCATCTCGGCCGGCGACGTGATCGGCGGCAACTTCGACTCGCTGCTCGCCAAGGTGATCATCATCGGTGAGACGCGGACCGAGGCACTTGAGCGCGCCCGCCGCGCACTTGACGAGATGGTGGTCGACGGGATGGCCACCGCGCTGCCGTTCCACCGCCTGGTGGTGCGCGACGAGGCGTTCACCGCCGAACCGTTCACCGTGCACACCCGATGGATCGAGACCGAGTTCGACAACACCGTGCCGCCGTTCACCGCCGCCGCCGGCGCCGTCGACGCGCCGGCCGAACGCGACACCGTCGTGGTCGAGGTGGGCGGCAAGCGCATCGAGGTCAGCCTCCCCGCCGGCTTCGGCGGGAGTACGACCACCGCCGCACCCGCCACCCGCAAGCCGACTCGGCGCGGTGGCGCGGGCAAGGCGGGCGCGCCGGTAGGCGGCGACGCCCTCGCCTCCCCCATGCAGGGCACCATCGTCAAGATCGCGGTCGCCGAGGGGGACACGGTGGCCGAGGGCGACCTGGTGGTGGTGCTGGAGGCGATGAAGATGGAGCAGCCGTTGCACGCCCACAAGGCGGGCACGGTCAGCGGGCTCACCGCCGAGGTCGGTGCCGTGATCACCGCCGGTGCACCCATCTGCACCATCACCTGAAGGAAGGCGCCGGGCGCATAGGAACGGGCCCTTCCTTACGCTTTGTCGGGCTGCAGGGCGTGCGGCCGGGTGGTTTGCGGCACCGACGTGGGCGATGGCGACCGAGGGCGGGAATGATGGCCGGGTGCGGTTCCTACACGGCGCGGTTCCCGCGCACGACCTGACCTATACCGACGTCTTCATGGCGCCGGCCCGTTCCGACCTCGGTTCCCGGCTCGACGTCGACCTGTCCACCAGCGACGGCACCGGCACCACCATCCCGCTCGTGGTGTCGAACATGACAGCGGTCGCCGGCCGGCGGATGGCCGAGACGGTGGCCCGTCGGGGCGCGATCGCGGTGATTCCGCAGGACATCCCGATCGAGGTGGTGGCGAATGTCGTCGCCTGGGTCAAGCAGCGGCACCTGGTCTACGACACGCCCATCACGCTTGGCCCGACGGAGACCGTCGGGGACGCCATCCACCTGCTGCCGAAGCGCTCGCACGGCGCGGTGATCGTGGTCGACGAGGCCGGCCGGCCGGTGGGCGTGGTCACCGAGGCGGATACCACCGGGGTGGACCGGTTCGCCCAGCTACGTCATGTCATGTCCACCGAGCTGCACACCGTGCCGGCGGACGCCGACCCGCGTACCGGTTTCGACAGGCTCTCCGCCGGCCGTCGCCGGCTCGCTCCGGTGGTGGACGCCGACGGTCGGCTGGTCGGGGTACTGACCCGCCAGGGCGCGCTGCGCGCCACCCTCTACACGCCGGCGGTGGACGACCGGGACCGGCTGCGCATCGCGGCTGCCGTCGGGATCAACGGCGACGTCACGGGCAAGGCCCGCGCCCTGCTGGAAGCGGGGGTGGACACGCTTGTCGTGGACACCGCACACGGCCACCAGGAGCGGATGATCTCGGCGTTGCGGGCGGTCCGCAAGCTGGACCCGGGCGTCCCGGTGGCGGCTGGCAACGTGGTCACCGCCGAGGGGGTACGCGACCTGGTGGAGGCCGGCGCGGACATCATCAAGGTCGGCGTCGGGCCGGGCGCGATGTGCACCACCCGGATGATGACCGGCGTGGGCCGGCCGCAGTTCTCCGCAGTGCTCGACTGCTCGACGGCGGCCCGGGAGCTGGGCCGGCACGTCTGGGCCGACGGCGGGGTGCGGCACCCCCGCGACGTGGCACTCGCCCTCGCCGCCGGCGCGTCGAACGTGATGATCGGCTCCTGGTTCGCCGGCACCTACGAGTCTCCCGGTGACCTCTACACCGAGCCGGACGGTCGGCGGTACAAGGAGAGCTTCGGGATGGCCTCGGCGCGGGCGGTCAGTGCGCGTACCGCCGACGACAGCCCGTACGACAGGGCCCGCAAGGCGGTGTTCGAGGAGGGCATCTCCTCGGCGCGGATGTATCTGGACCCGACCCGACCCGGCGTCGAGGACCTGATCGACGAGATCATCGCCGGGGTACGCAGCGCCTTCACCTACGCCGGCGCGCGGGACCTGACGCAGTTCCACGAGCGGGCGATCGTCGGTGTCCAGAGTGCCGCCGGCTTCACCGAGGGAATGCCCCTCCCCACCAGCTGGTAACCCCACCCCCACCCCCACCCCACCCCACCCCCACCGCTCCACCTCGTTGATCATGAAGTTATTGCCCCGACACGCCGATGCGGAAGGCAATAACTTCATGATCAACCAGAGAGGGCGGGGGGCCGGGGGGCCGGGGGGCCGGGGGCCGGGGGTGGGGTTAGGGGGTTAGGCGGCTTAGGACTTGGCGGGCTGCTTTGCTCGGGTTGTTGCCTACCCGGGCCGGGAGGGCGTTGGCCAGCCAGAGGGTTGCGAAACCGTGGGCGATCGACCAGGCGGCGAGGGCATCCCGGTCGGCGTCGCCTCCGGCTGGCAGTGCGGCGACCCCGGAACGCAGGGCGGCGCCAGCGCGCTCCCGAGCGGCGACCAGCTCCGCATCGTCGGCCCGGTACAGCTCGGGCCGGAACATCACCTCGAAGTGCGCGCGGTGCCCGACGGCGAAGTCGACGTACGCGACTCCGGCGGCCAGCAGGTCGTCTCCCGCCGCGCTCAACGCCTGGGCAAGCAGGTCGAAGCCCTGAGCGGCGAGGGCGGTGAGCAGGCCGGCCTTGTCGCCGAAGTGGTGGGCGGGCGCGGCGTGCGAGACACCGGCCCGACGTGCCAGGTCGCGCAGGCTCAACGCGGCCGGCCCGACCTCCTCGATCGCGTCGAGTGCCGCTGCGAGCAGGGTGCGCCGGAGGTCGCCGTGGTGGTAGCCGCGCGTCTCGGTCATGCCCAAATCCTATCTTGTCATTGACAAGATGCCACTCCGTCGCGCAATCTTGCCAATGACAAGATTGCGCTGAGGAGGATTTCGATGGCACCCCTGATGGCCCTTTTGATCGGCACCACGATGGCCCGACTGGCTGGCCTGGCCGGTGTCGCCGCACTCGACGGCTGGCACCCCGCACTGCGGGTCGGGCTGGCACTGCTGTTCCTGGTGACCGGCCTCGCGCACTTCGTCGGCAAGCGCCGGGACGGCCTGATCGCGATGGTCCCGCCCGGCCTGCCCCGGCCGGATCTGCTGGTCACCGTCACCGGCGCGCTGGAGCTGGTTGGCGCCGTCGGGCTGCTGATCCCGGCCACCGCCCGGTTGGCCGCGGCCGGACTCGGCCTGCTCATGCTCGCGATGTTCCCGGCCAACGTCTCGGCCGCGCGCCGGAGGCTGACCCTCGCCGGACGCCCGGTCACTCCGCTCGCGCAGCGCACCGTCCTGCAACTCGTGTTCGTCGCCACGGCTGCCGTTATTTCGTTTGGCCCCTGACTATCAGGGGGCTAATGTACCCCCGTGGAACTCATCACCCTCCAGGATGTGCCGCTCGGCCGGCTGCTGGTGGTGGCCGGGCACCTCGTTGGGCAGCGGTGGAACCGCTACCTCGCCGAGGAGCACGGCCTCACCCAGGCCGGCATGATCACCCTGATGACGCTCGCCCGACACGGCGAGCTGCCCCATCGCCAGGTCGCCGAGAAGGGGTTCGTCCGCCCGGCGACCCTGACCGGCATCGTCGACACACTCGAACGCGACGGTCTGGTCGAGCGGCAGCGCGACGACAGCGACCGGCGCAGCATCCGACTCGCCATCACCCCCGCCGGGCGGGAGCGGGTAGCCGCGCTCGGCGCCCTCATGCACACCGGACGCCCACTCACCTCGGTCGACGCCGACCCGGCGAAGGCCCAGGTGATCCGGGAGTTCCTACTCGAGGTCATCGGCAGCGGAGACGACCCGCGGATGACCGGACGACCCACCGACGCGGAGGAACCGTCGTGCTGATCCAACTGTTGCGCGGCCAACTGCGCCCGTACTCCAGACCGCTGTTGGCGGTGGTGCTGCTCCAGTTCGTGGGCACCATGGCCTCGCTCTACCTGCCCAGCCTCAACGCCGACATCATCGACAAGGGCGTGGCGCGGGGCGACACCGACTACATCGTGCACACCGGCGGCTGGATGCTGCTTGTCAGTCTGATCCAGATCATCTGCTCGATCGCCGCGGTCTACCTCGGCGCGCGGATCGCGATGGGCTTCGGTCGGGACGTCCGGGCCACGTTGTTCGGGCACATCAACCGTTTCTCCGCCCGCGAGGTGGCCCGGTTCGGGGCACCCTCGTTGATCACACGGAACACCAACGATGTGCAACAGGTGCAGATGCTCGTCCTGATGAGCTGCACCATGCTGGTCGCCGCGCCGATCATGAGCGTCGGTGGCGTGGTGATGGCGCTGCGCGAGGACGTCGGGCTCTCCTGGCTGATGCTGGTGAGCGTGCCGGTCCTGGCCGTCGCGCTGAGCGCCATCATCCGCCGGATGGTGCCGGGCTTCCGGTTGATGCAGACCCGGATCGACACCGTCAACCGGGTGCTGCGCGAGCAGATCACCGGCATCCGGGTCGTCCGTGCCTTCGTCCGGGAGCCGTACGAGACGGACCGCTTCGGTGTCGCCAACGCCGACCTGACCGCCACCGCCCTGCGGACCGGACGACTGATGGCGTTGATCTTCCCGGTGGTCATGTTGGTGCTGAACGTGTCGAGCGTGGCGGTGCTCTGGTTCGGCGCCCAGCGGGTCGACTCGGGTGCGATCGAGATCGGCGCGCTCACCGCGTTCCTGGCGTACCTGATGCAGATCCTGATGGCCGTGATGATGGCCACGTTCATGCTGATGATGGTGCCCCGGGCCGCGGTCTGCGCCGAGCGGATCGTCGAGGTGCTGGACACCGAGTCCTCGGTGGTCCCCGCCGCCGCGCCGGTCAGCGAGCTGACCACCCGGGCCGAGTTGGAGCTGCGCGGGGTGCGCTTCCAGTACCCGGGCGCGGTCGAACCGGTGCTGCGCGACATCTCCTTCCGGGCCACCCCGGGCACCACCACGGCGATCATCGGCAGCACCGGCGCCGGCAAGACGACACTGCTGTCGCTGATCCCCCGCCTGGTCGACGTCACAGCGGGCGCGGTGCTTGTCGACGGGGTGGACGTGCGGCAGTTGGCGCCGGACGAGTTGTGGCGGCGGATCGGCCTGGTGCCGCAGCGGCCGTACCTGTTCACCGGAACTGTCGCCAGCAACCTGCGCTACGGCAATCCGGACGCCACCGACGAGGAGCTGTGGGCGGCACTGGAGATCGCCCAGGCCCGGGACTTCGTGGCCCAGATGCCCGGCGGCCTGGAGGCACCGATCGCCCAGGGCGGCACCACCGTCTCCGGTGGACAACGGCAACGCCTGGCCATCGCCCGGGCGCTGGTCCGGCAGCCGGAGATCTACCTCTTCGACGACTCGTTCTCGGCGCTCGACCTGGGCACCGACGCGCGGCTGAGAGCCGCTCTGCGGCCGGTCACCGCGCAGTCCGCGGTGGTGATCGTGGCCCAGCGGGTCTCCACGATCATCGACGCCGACCAGATCGTCGTGCTTGAGAACGGAGGGGTCGTCGGCGTGGGACGACACGCGGAGTTGTTGGAGTCCTGCCCGACGTACGCCGAGATCGTGGCGTCCCAGCAGACCACGGAGGTGGCGGCGTGAGCGAGCGCGACGAGCCGCGCACTGCGGCCGTACCCAGTCAGAAGCCCAGCGGGGAGACCGGGCCGCAACCCGGCGGCGACGCGGCGACGCCGAAGCGGCTGCCGGCCGGCCGGCCGGGCGGCGGTCCAGCCTGGATGAGTGCCGGGATGCCCGCCGAGAAGTCGATGAATTTCGGGCCCTCGGCCCGGCGGTTGCTCGGCCGGCTGCGTTCGCACCGGCTGCACCTGGCCGCGATCATCACCCTGGCCCTGGTCAGCGTCGGTTTCAGCGTGGCCGGTCCGAAGATCCTCGGCCACGCCACAGACATCATCTTCAGTGGCGTGATCGGTCGGCGACTGGAGGCGGGCACCACCGCCGAGCAGGCCGTCGCCGCAGCCCGGGCCAGCGGCAACGACAGCTTCGCCGACATGCTGGCCCGGATGGACGTGGTGCCCGGGATGGGCATCGACTTCGACGCCCTGGGCCGGGTACTGCTGCTGGCGCTCGGGCTCTATCTGGCCGCGAGCGTGCTGTCCTGGTGGCAGGGTTGGCTGCTCAACGGGGTGGTCCAGCGCACCGTGCTGCGGCTGCGCGCCGAGGTGGAGGAGAAGCTCAACCGGCTACCGCTGCCCTACTTCGACAGGCAGCCCCGAGGCGAGCTGCTCAGCCGGGTCACCAATGACATCGACAACATCTCGACGAGCCTCCAGCAGACCCTCAGCCAGCTGCTCACCTCGCTGCTGACGGTCATCGGCGTGCTGGCCGTGATGTTCTGGATCTCGCCGCTGCTGGCCCTGGTGGCGCTGATCGCGGTGCCGCTGTCGGTGCTCGTCACCCAGCGCATCGCGAAGCGGTCACAGAAACAGTTCGTGGCCCAGTGGACGCACACCGGCGCGTTGAACGGTCAGATCGAGGAGGCGTACACCGGTCACGAGCTGGTGAAGGTCTTCGGCCGGCAGCGTGAGGTGGAGGCCGCGTTCCACGCGAAGAACGAGGAGTTGTTCCGGGCGAGCTTCGGGGCGCAGTTCATCTCCGGGATCATCATGCCGTCGATGATGTTCATCGGAAACCTGAGCTACGTGGCGATCGCCGTGGTCGGTGGGCTGCGGGTCGCCTCCGGCACGATGAGCCTCGGTGACGTACAGGCGTTCATCCAGTACTCCCGCCAGTTCACCCAGCCGCTCACCCAGCTCGCCTCGATGGCCAACCTGCTCCAGTCCGGGGTGGCGTCGGCCGAGCGGGTCTTCGCGGTGCTCGACGCCGACGAGCAGACCCCCGACCCGGTCGCGCCGGCCCGGGTCACCGACCCGCACGGGCGGGTCGAGTTCGAGCACGTCTCGTTCCGCTACGAGCCGGACAAGCCGCTGATCGACGACCTGTCGCTGGTCGCCGAGCCGGGGCACACGGTGGCGATCGTCGGCCCGACCGGTGCCGGCAAGACCACACTTGTCAACCTGGTCATGCGCTTCTACGAGCTGGACGCCGGCCGGATCACGCTCGACGGGGTGGACATCACAGCGATGCGCCGCGACGACCTGCGGGGCCGGATCGGCATGGTGCTCCAGGACACCTGGCTCTTCGGCGGCACCATCCGCGACAACATCGCCTACGGGCGGCCGGATGCCACCGAGGAGGAGATCCTCGCCGCGGCCCGGGCCACCTTCGTGGACCGGTTCGTGCGTAGCCTGCCGGACGGCTACGACACGGTGATCGACGAGGAGGGCAGCAACGTCAGCGCCGGCGAGAAGCAGCTCATCACCATCGCCCGCGCGTTCCTCGCCGAACCGTCACTGCTGATCCTCGACGAGGCCACCAGCTCGGTGGACACCCGCACCGAGGTGCTGCTGCAACGGGCGATGGCCGCGCTGCGTTCCGACCGGACCAGCTTCGTCATCGCGCACCGGCTCTCCACCATTCGGGACGCCGACCTGATCCTGATGATGGAGAACGGCCGGATCGTCGAGCAGGGCACCCACGAGCAGTTGCTCGCGGCGCACGGCGCGTACCACCGGCTCTACCGCTCCCAGTTCACCGGCGCGGTGGCCGACGAGGAACCGGCCGACCCCGCCGCCCAGCCGGCGACGGTCTGAGAACGGGTCGCCGCCGTGCGCGCCAAACGACCGGCGGCGACCCACCCCGGCTCAGCGAGGGAGTCAGCCCACCGGGAGCAGCTCGGTGGCCCGGGCGGCGACCTGCCCGCCGATCAGGGCCAGCGCCGCGGCGGCGGGCATCGGGTCCAGGGCCCGGCCGCCGCGCAGGCGCAGCGCGAGGAGGCCGTCGGCCGCCTCCCGGGCACCCACCACCCCGAGGTACGGGACGCGGCGGCGGGCCGCGTCCCGGATCCGGGCACCCAGCGAGCCGGTGGCGTCCACCTCGACCCGCAGGCCGGCGTCGACGGCTCGGCGGGCCAGGTCGGCCGCCGCGTCGGCCTGCCCGTCGTCGACCGGCAGCAGGACCAGTTGGACCGGCGCGTACCAGGCCGGGAAGGCGCCCTCGTGCACCTCGATCAGGTACGCGAAGAGCCGCTCCATGCTGCCGACCAGGCTGCGGTGCACCATGACCGGGCGACGCCGGCTGCCGTCCGAGGCGGTGTACGACAGGTCGAACCGTTCCGGCTTGTCGAAGTCGAGCTGGATGGTGGAGATGGTCGACTCCCGACCGGCCGCGTCGACGATCTGAATGTCGATCTTCGGGCCGTAGAAGGCGGCCTCACCGGGTGCCTCGACATACTCCACCCCGGCCAGCGCGCCCCGGAGCAGCTCCTGGGCGTGGGCCCACTGCGCGTCGTCGCCTACGTACTTCTCTCCCGGCCCGCGCAACGAGAGGCGGAAGCCGGCCGGGCGGACGCCGAGCGCGGCGTGCGCGGCGCGGATCAGCCCGAGGATCTCGACGACCTCCGCGCCGACCTGCTCGGGGGCGCAGAAGGTGTGCGCGTCGTTGAGCGAGATGGCCCGCACCCGGGACAGCCCGCCGAGCACCCCGGAACGCTCCGAGCGGTACATCCCGCCCAGCTCCGCGATCCGCAGCGGCAGCTCGCGGTAGGAGCGGCCCCGGGCGCGAAAGACCAGGGCGTGGTGCGGGCAGAGCGCCGGCCGGAGCACGAACTCGTCGTCGGCGCTCAGCCGCATCGGCGGAAACATGTCGTCGGCGAAGTAGCCGAGGTGCCCGGAGAGTTCGAAGAGTTCCCGCTTACCCAGTGGGGGCGAGTAGACGTGCTGGTGGCCGGAGCGGCGCTCCAACTCCCGGACGTACTCCTCGACGGCGTGCCGGGCGGCGGCGCCGGCGGGCAGCCAGATCGGCAGGCCGGCACCGGCCAGCGGGTCGGAGACGAAGAGGTCCAGCTCGCGGCCGAGCCTGCGGTGGTCGATCATGTCGGGCTCCTGGATCGGGTACGACCCGGAGGCGACCTGGTCTCCGAACGGCGCGCGGCCCTCGGGGGCGGATCGCCCCGGGGCCTGGTCGACTGTGGTTACGTCAGAGCGGCACGCCGGGGATTCCCGGCGTCGTGGTCACCACTACCGCGCTGCGCATACGGCGACCGTACTCGCGGGGCAGCCGGGGACGCACCCGGATTTGCGGCGGCGAGCAGAGAGATGGGCCGCCGGCGCGGGACCCGCCGGCGG
Organism: Micromonospora sp. NPDC049044; assembly: GCF_040649215.1. NCBI lineage: Bacteria > Bacillati > Actinomycetota > Actinomycetes > Micromonosporales > Micromonosporaceae > Micromonospora > Micromonospora sp. NPDC049044. Next base: position 216,650 of record NZ_JBEZFA010000004.1, read on the forward strand.
CCCTCGCGGCCCGAATCGTCAGGAACGGGGGACCCGACGGGCATGGGCCGCGCGCGTCAACGGTACGCCGACGTACGCCGATCCGCCGACCGGTACCGGACGGGTGGGACAGGCGGTGAACCCGTCACCCGGGATCGGTTCGACTCGTTGTGCCTGGGTGGCCCCTGTCGTGTCGACCGTCACGACGGGCCGGGCCTGTTCTCGGTGACGCCGGACACGCCGTCAGGCTCAAGACACCCAATCGGCCGCATCCGGCGAGGTGGCAGGCGTGCCCGAACTACTCACTGACGTCGCATCGCCGACGTGGGCGTACCTGGTGCTGCTCGCCCTACTGGTCGCGGACGCCTTCGTACCGGTGATCCCCACCCAGATCGTCATGATCACCAGCGGCGCGCTCACCGTCTACGGCGGGCTCAACCTGCCCGTCACCATCGCCGTCGGCGCACTCGGCGTCTTCGTCGGCGACCTGGCCTGCTACCTGCTCGGACGGCTCGCACCGGACCGGCGGTCGCCCCGGCACGCCGAGCTGAGCCGGGCCCGCCGGATGGCGAGCCGGGTCACCCAGGGGCTCCGACAACCCGGACCGCTTGTCATCCTGCTCTGCCGGTTCGTGCCCGGCGGCCGGATGGCGGCCTGCTTCTCGGCCGGCCGCAGCCGTTACCCGTACCGGTTGTTCGTGCTCTACGAGGCAGTCGCCGCGCTGGGCTGGGCCAGCTACGGCGCGTTTGTCGGGCACCTCGGCGGCACCGCGCTCACCGAGTCGGCGTGGCGACTGGCCATCATCGCCACCGCCGCGGCGGCCGGCTTCGCCGCGGCAGGCTGGGCCATGACGCTGGTCAGCGCCCGGCACGCCCGCGCCGCCGCCGCAGCCAACATCCCGATCGACTGAGCTGACCCCACCGCAGGGCGTCGTCCGGACGGAGCGGAACCGACGGCGGTAAAGTCGGGCGACATCGGCAGCTGTCATTGCCAGGATGGCCGGTATGGACGAGGTTGAAGTCGTCGTCGCCCACCGCCAGCGGGCGACGCTGCGCGTCGGCGACGTGTTCCTGAAGGTCGACGGCGACCCCGCGCACGCCGACGTGGAGGTACGGGCGATGGCGATGGCGCCGGTACCGACCCCGGCGATCCGCTGGCACCAGCCGCCCGTGCTCGCCATCGCCGCCGTGCCGGGCACCGCGCTCGGCCTGCTCGGCGAACCGTCGTCCGCGTCGCCGGCGGCCTGGGCCGCGGCGGGTGCCACCATCCGGCGGCTGCACGACGCGCCGCTGCCGCCGTGGCCGGGGCGCCGGCTCGACGACGCGGCGGCGGAGCTGGACAGCGAGTGCGCGTGGCTGCTCGCCAACGCCGTGCTGCCGGTCGAGGTGATCCGGCGTAACCGCGAGATCGCCGAGGCCGCGCTCCGGCCGTGGAGACCGGTGTTCATCCACGGCGACCTGCAGATCACCCACGTGTTCGTGGACGGCGACGAGGTGACCGGCGTCATCGACTGGTCCGAAGCCGCCCCCGGCGACGCCATGTTCGACCTCGCCATCCTGACGCTCGGGCACGAGGAACGCCTGGACGACCTGCTCGCCGGGTACGGGCCCGACGCGGACCGGGAGGTGATCCGCGCCTGGTGGTCACTGCGCAGCCTGGTGGCGTCACGCTGGCTGATCGAACACGGCTTCGATCCGGACGCGCCGGGATGCGAATTCGACGTGCTCAGATCCCGGATGCGGGACCCCTAGGGTCCGCCGGGTGCGCTGATCACGTGGAACTCCGGGCCCGACCGCTCGGGTCGTCCCCGCCCGAACCGACTGACTAGGGGTGGTCCCGGGGTCCGAATTCGGTGGCCGTCCCGGATTCGGCTCGGGCGCCCCCGGCGACAGGCTGAGGCATGCCCGGAACCCGGAACACCGGTGTGCTGGCCCTCGGCGGAATCGCCCTGGCGGCGCTGCTCACCGTGATCGGCCACCTCGAAGTGAACGACGACCTCAACCCGTGGGCGCTGACCGTCAGCGACTTCGCCGTCTCCGACCGGGGCGGCGTCATCGACATCGCCATGGTGGTGCTGGCGCTCGCCACTGTGGCGCTGCTGTACGGGCTACGTCGCACCGGCCCACCACGGCCCGGTCGGCCGGTCGAGGTGCTGCTCGGGGGGTGGGTGGCCGGGCTGCTGCTGGCCGCGGTGGTGCCGACGAACGAGCCGGGCACCGCCATGACCACCGCCGCGTACGTGCACCGGTACGCCTCGGTGGTCGCCTTCCTCGCCCTGCCGGCGGCCGGTTGGCTGCTCGCCCGGCGACCCGACCTGGCCCCCGCTGCCCGGACGCTACGCACCCTGGTCCTCCTGAGCCTGACCCTCGCGGCGGCGATGATCTGGTCCGCCTACCCCGGTGACCGTCTGCTGATCGGCCTGGCCGAACGCCTCCTCATCCTCACCGAGGTGGCGGTGCTGGCGACCGTAGCCCTGACCCAAACCCGGTCAGCCACCGCTCACGCCGTCGATCATGGAGTTGTGGTGCCCCACAAAAGGGGCGTGACGACGTGAACCGCCCACCACAAGTCCATGATCGACGAGTGGGGGTGGGTTACTCCAGCTCGTGGAGCATTAGCTGGCGGGCCGCTTCGGTGATCGAACCGGACAGGCTCGGGTAGATGGTGATGGTCTGGGCCAGCTCGTTGACGGTGAGGTTGTTCTCCACCGCCATGGTGATGGGCAGGATCAGCTCGCTGGCCTTCGGGGCGACCACCACCCCGCCGATCACCTGGCCGCTCGCCGGACGGCAGAACAACTTCACGAAACCGTCGGCGAGATCGTCCATCTTCGCCCGGGCGTTGCCGGAGAGCGGCAGCATCACCTGCCGGGCCGGCACCTTGCCCGCGTCCACCTCGTCCTGCGAGACACCCACGGTGGCCAGCTCCGGGTCGGTGAAGACGTTCGCCGCGACGGTACGCAGCCGCAGCGGGCGCACCGCCTCGCCGAGCGCGTGCCACATGGCGATCCGGCCCTGCATCGCGGCGACACTCGCCAACAGCAGCACACCCGTGCAGTCGCCGGCGGCGTAGATGCCTGGCACGTTGGTCCGGGAGACCCGGTCGACAGTCACGTAGCCGCCCCGGCCCAGCTCGACCCCGTACTCGGCCAGGCCCAGGTTGGCAGTGTTCGGGACCGATCCGACAGTGATCAGCGCGTGCGAGCCGGTGACCTTCCGGCCGTCGGAGAGCTCCACCTCGACGCCGTCGGCGGTACGCCGGACCGCGTCGGCCCGGGAGTTGTTGAGGATCTCCATGCCCCGGTTGCGGAACACCCGCTCGATGGCGGACGCGGCATCGGCGTCCTCGTGCGGCATCACCCGGTCCCGGCTGGACACCAGGGTGACCTGGACCCCCATCGCCAGGTACGCGCTGGCGAACTCCGCGCCGGTGACCCCGGAGCCGACCACGATCAGGTGCTCGGGCAGCTCCGGCAGGTCGTACACCTGGCGCCAGGTCAGGATGCGCTCACCGTCCGGTACGGCGGTGGGCAGCTGGCGGGGTGTCGAACCGGTGGCCACCAGCACTGTGGTCGCGGCGATGGAGTATTCCTCGCCGCCGTCCGCGGGGGTCACGACGACCAGGTGGGTGTGCCCGAGGGCGTCCTCGCCGAGCCGGGCGGTGCCGGCCACGAAGGTGACCCCGGCCTTGAGCAGCTTGGCGTGGATGTCGGCGGACTGCGCCAACGCCAGTCGCTTGACCCGCTCGTGCACGGCCCGCGCGTCGACGGTGACCGCCTCCAGGCCGTCCGAGTGCACTCCGAACTCCTCGGTGTCCCGGTAACCGGTGACCACCCCGGAGCTGGCGATGAAGGTCTTCGACGGTACGCAGTCGGAGAGCACACAGGCCCCGCCGGCGCCGTCGGCCTCCACCACTGTGACATCGGCGTCCAACTGGGCGGCGACAAGCGCCGCCTCGTACCCGGCCGGCCCCCCACCGATGATCACGATCCGGCTCACAGCGTTTGCCCTTCGTCAGTGCTCACAGTGACTTTGTTCTCCCGAGCGCATCCGACACGCACCGTCGTATTCTCCCCCACCCGTCGACCGGGCTATCGTCATCGCCGTGCGTCATCACGCCGCCTACGGCTCAAATCTCGACCCTGCCCGGATGCGTGCCTACTGTCCGCATTCGCCGATGGTGGGCACCGGCTGGCTGGAAGGCTGGCGGCTGACCTTCGCCGGGGCGGACGTGATCGGCTGGGAGGGCGCGGTGAGCACCCTTGTCGAGTCGCCGGGTGACCGGGTCTTCGTGGCCCTCTACGACATCCACCCGTACGACGCGGGCCAGCTCGACGAGATCGAGGGGGTGACCGCCGGCACCTACCGCAAGCTGCACGTTCGGGTCTCCACCCTCGACGGCGACGTGACCGCGTGGATCTACGTCTTCAACGGGTACGAGGGTGGCCTGCCGACGTCGTGGTATCTGTCCGAGATCGCGAGCGCCGCCGAGAAGGCGGGCGCCCCGGACGACTACGTCACCGAGCTGCGGTCCCGCCCCACCGGCACCGCGTCGGCGTAGCAGCGCGTATCGCACCCCGCCAGTCTGCTACCACCGCCGACCGGAGCGCGGATCGGGTGCGCCGGGGGTCGTCAATCACACACCGGCGGCGAGCTCGGCCCGGGTGCGGTGCAGCAACTCGACAAGCTCGGCCCCGGCAGCCGGGCCGAGGGCCGTGAACGCCGGGGCGACGAGACGATTGGTCACCGCCTCCGCCCAGAGGCGCCGGCGCACCAACGGCCCGACCGGCGGGTAGGGCGGCGGCCAGCCGCAGGCCACCGCCCCGGCCTCGCCCTCGGGCCCGGCCAGCACGGCCTCCAGCGGGGTCATCCCGGCGGCGCGTACCGCCAGCAGGTAGGCACCTGTGAAGTGTTCGCGCAGCAGTCGCAGCCCGGCGGCGCTGCGGGCCCCGGCGGAGAGATCCGGCAGCGGCATGGCCCGCCACGCGGCGAAGAGCGGCATCGCGCTGGCGTCCGCAGCCACCACGGCCCGCTCGACGAGGACCGCCAGGCGTTCGGTGGCGGGCCGGGCGTCGAGCTGCTGCGCGCCCCACCGGCAGCACTCGGCGAGGCTCGCCGCCGCCACCTCGATCGGTGGGACGACCCGGGCGGCGGCGTCCCACCCGTCGGCGACCGCGTCCGGGGCGATGAACCCGAGCGCCGCGGCGGCCGTCTCGGCCCGCACGTCGCCGAGCGCACCCGCCCGGCCACTTATGTAGAACGCCCAGCCGGAGATGCCGAGCAGCCGGGCCCGCCGCAGGGTGGCCGGGTCCCTGGTGAACGCGTCGCCGAGGTCGAGCACGACCGGCTTACTTGCGGCGGCGACCTGCTCCGGCGTCATCCGGGCGGCCCGCTCGGGCAGGCCGGTCCGGCGTCCACGACAAGACCCCGGCCCGCGCACTCGTCGTCGTCCATCGATTGTCAGTCTGCCGCGCCACCGCCCGTGTCCGCATTCCCCTCTTCGGCCGCCAACGCCTCGACCGCCGCCTCAACCTCGCCGGCGCGCCGCCGAGCCACGGTTACCGCACGCTCGGCGGCACGCCGAGCGAGCTTGGCCCGGCTGAGATCCTGCTCGGCGACCGCCCGCCGCCGCTCCAGCTCGGCCAGTTCAGCCTCGATCGCATCGAGTACGGCAGCATCGTCGCGCTCCCGTCCGGCCGCCTCGGTCAGCTCGGCCGCCGCGCGCTGCTCGTCGGTCCGGGCCTTGGCCAACTCCCGATCCAGGGCGCGGCGCTGCCGGGCCCGCTCGGCCCGGGCGGCCCGCTGTGCGGCCTGCTCGGCGCGTTCCGCGGCCCGATCCGGGCGGGGCACCGGCTCGGGACGCCCTCGCTGGGTGTCCGGTCGGCGGGCCGGACGTTCCTCGTCGGGCTCCTCGTCGTCGCCGGTGACCAACCTCAGCTGCGGCCGGGGCACCTCGCCGAAGCCGGCGTAGCTGGCCGCCCGGAGCAGGCGGCCCGCCCGGACCTGCTCGGCGACCTCGACGTCGGAGAACGCCGCGTTCAGTGTCGACTCCACCTCGGCCAGGGGCAGCCGACCGGCCGGTGGCGCGTCCGGCTCGGCCGCCGCGAGCTTGCGGACCTCGGCGACCAGGGCGCCGACCACCGCCCGGCGCTGCGCCGACAACTCCCGCAGTCGGGGCCCGCGCAGCTCCCGCTGGGCCGTCCGCAGGGCGTCGGCGAGCTGGACCAGGTCGGCGACCAGCTCCGGACGTTGGATGGCGAGCAGGTTCACCAGCCAGGCCGCCACCGTCGGGCGACGCAGCCGGGCCAACTGTCGGGCGGTGCCCGGATCGCCGGCACTGCGGGCGTCGGCCACTGCGGCGTCCCGGGCGGCCACGAACCGGTCCGGTGGGATGCGGTAGAGCTGCTGCACCAGCTCCGCTGGGGGGCCGGGCATCAGGTCAGACGTCGATCCGGCTACCGGGCTCCAGCCGCTGGTAGTCGGTGCCGGACATCGCGGCGTACTGCCGGTTCAGCACGCCCAGACCGTTGTCGTTGAGCAGGGCGTCGTGCAGGGCGTACGCCCGCCGGGGCGCGACCGCGCGGATGAAGTCGAGCACCTCGGAGAACTTCGACCAGGGGGCGTGGATCGGTGCGAAGAGCGTGTCGACGGGTGTCTCGTCCGGCACCACCAGGGAGTCGCCGGGGTGAAAGACCACGTCGTTGATCAGGTAGCCGAGGTTGTCCACCACCGGGATGTCGGGGTGGATCACCGCGTGTTTCCCGCCGTACGCCCGGACGGCGACACCGGCTGCGGTGAACGACTCACCGGGGGCGACCGGGTGCAGCACCTCGGCCGCGTCGCCAAGGGTCTCGGCGAGCGAGGCGGGACCGTGGATCGGCAGCGGCTGCTTGTCGAGGCGCTGGCGCACCGCCGCCAGGTCGAGGTGGTCGGGGTGCTGGTGGGTGATGAGCACCGCGTCCGCGCCGGCCAACGCCGTCGCGGAGTCGCTGAACACACCGGGGTCGACGACGAGCACTCCCCCGTCGTGTTCCACCCGCAGGCAGGAGTGGGCGTATTTGGTGAGCCGCATCGTGACTCCTCAATTATCGAATCGTGACGTCCTCAGCGCAGTCTGCCGGAACCAGCCGACGTGCGCGCTGCGTCCGAGCTATCGCCACACCGGACGACAACGAGGGAGCGGGGATGGACGGACAGGTCATACGACGCCGCGGCGGACTGCTGGCGGTGACGGCACTGACGGCGGTATTCGCGTTGACCGGCTGCGGGGCCGGCGACAGCGGGTCGGCGGACACCGCGGCCGTGGCCCCGGCGAACGGGGACGTCGCCCAGCAGGACAAGGCGGCCGGCGCACCCGAGGCGGCCCGGGAGGCGCAACCGCAGCAGGGTGGGGCCGGGGCACCCCAGGAGGCCGGCGCACCCGAGGCGGCCCGGGAGGCGCAACCGCAGCAGGGTGGGGCCGGGGCACCCCAGGAGGCCGGCACCGGGGCACCGGACCTGCGCGTCGACCAGCGGGCCATCATCTACACAGGCTCGATGCGGGTGCAGGTGGACGATGTGGACGCCGCTGCCCGCGAGGTGAGCGCGCTGGTCACCCGCTCCGGCGGCTTCATCGGTGGCGACAACCGGCGCAGTGCCGACGCCGACGCGGTGGCCGAGTTGCAGCTGCGGGTGCCGGCCGCGAAGTTCACGGCGGTGGTGGACGAGATCGCGAAACTCGGCAAGCAACAGAGCCGGGAGATCAGCACCGAGGACGCCACCGAGGCGATCGTCGACCTCGACGCGCGGATCACCACTCAGCAGGCCCGGGTGGAGAGTGCACGGCGGTTGCTGGCCCGCGCCACCTCGATCACCGACCTGGTGTCGTTGGAGAACGAGCTGGGCCGTCGTGAGGCCGACCTGGCGTCGTTGGAGGCCAAGAAACGGCGACTGGCCGACCTGACCGCGCTCTCCACGATCACCGTGGCACTGGCCGGGCCGGCGGCCAAGGTCACCGAGGAGAAGACCGAGACCGGTTTCCTGGCCGGGCTCAGGGGCGGTTGGCAGGCGTTCGCCGCCTCGTTGACCGTCCTGCTCACCGTGCTCGGGGCACTACTGCCGTGGCTGGTGCTGGTCGGCGTGCCGGTGGCGGTGCTGCTGCTGGTGCTGCGGCGGCGGAAGCGGACGTCGGCCCCGACCGCTGCGGTCAGCGCGCCGCCGCCAGTGCCCGCAGCGCGGTCTGCACCATGACGCGTACGCCGGCGGGGATGGCCCGCTCGTCCACGTCGAAGCTGGCCCGGTGCAGGTCGACGTTGGGACCCGAGCGGCCCACCCCGAGCCGGGCGAGGGCGCCCGGGACATACTCCAGATACCAGGAGAAGTCCTCGCCGCCCATGCTCTGCGGTGTCTCGGCGATCCCTTCCGGACCGAGCGCGGCGGCGGTGGCCGCCGTCAACACCTGGATGGCCCGCGAGTCGTTCGACACCGGCGGCCGGCCGCGCAGGTATTCCAGGTCGACAGTGGCGCCGGTCGGCGCGATGACGTCCCGGACCACCTGAGCGACGATCTTCGGCGCCTGCTCCCAGGTGTCGCGGTCCATCACCCGCAGGGTGCCGGAGGCACTCGCCTCCGAGGGGATGACGTTGTAGCGGGTGCCGGCCGAGGCGTGGCCGAAGACCAGCAGCAGGCCGCTGTTGGCCGGCACCCGGCGGCTGACCAGGGCGGGCACCTCGGTGACCAACCGGCCGAGCGCGTCGACCAGGTCCACGGTCAGGTGCGGCCGGGCGGTGTGCCCACCCGGGCCGGAGAGTCGGACGGTGACGTTGTCGGCAGCCGCGGTGATCGGACCGACCCGCAGGCCGACCCGCCCGACCGGCAGGTTCGGGTCACAGTGCAGCGCGAAGATCTGCACCACGTCGTCCAGGCCGCCGGCCTCGATGACCTCCAGCGAGCCGCAGGGCAGGATCTCCTCGGCCGGCTGGAAGATCAGCCGGACCCGCCCGTCCAACTCGCCCAGGTCGGCGAGTTGGGCCAGCAGCATGCCGACGCCGAGCAGGATCGAGGTGTGCACGTCGTGCCCGCAGGCGTGGCAGACGCCCGCCACCGTCGACCGGTAGGGCACGTCCTTGACGTCGTCGAGGGGCAGGGCGTCGATGTCGGCGCGCAGCGCGACAACGGGGCCGTCCGGGCGACCGTTGACGTCGCAGATCACGCCGTTGCCCTTGGGCAGCAGGCGCGGGTTGAGCCCGGCCAGCGAGAGTTCCCGGGCGATCAGGGCGGCCGTCTCGAACTCGTTGCCGGACAACTCGGGGTGCGAGTGGAGGTGACGGCGCGTAGCGATAAGCCCCGGAACCCGCAGGGCGAGGAGGTGGTCCAGGTCGCGGGGCAGCGGCTGGGAGCCTGGCGACGTCTCCAGCCAGGACGACGCCAGCTGGCCATCCGTGGGCAGCGTCAACGCACTCGTCACGTCGAATTCTCGATCACTAGAGATGGATGGATCATCGGGGACAGCAGACAGCCTAGACCTCCGACGGTGACGCTGCGCAACCTCGTTACGGTAATGATCAGACCGCGCAGCGTCAGGAATGCCCTGCTCGGGGCGCTCAGAGATGTGTGGGACAGCAGGTAGATCGCTATCGAACGCCGACATCCGCCCCTCACCTCCTACAACGCGTAACCGATCGCGGAGGCTCCGGATTCGGCGGAACACGTGCGGCTCCTGGTGCAAATTGTCGCATTAGTCGGTGTGATGAACTGACACTCCGACAATTAGCCGACCACACTCCGCAACGCGCCGGATAGGGACGCTCACACGGCGTCGCCCACCACGGGCGCACACCCTGTGCGTCCGCGCTCCGCCAACCCGGTACCCGCCGAACGCGATGGACACACCGCCGCGGCGAACGGACGCTCAGAACCGATCGGACGGCCGGTACAGCCCCCACACCTCGCGCAGCGTCCCGCAGACCTCACCCACCGTGGCCCGGGCCCGCAGCGCCTCCTTCATCGGGTAGAGCACGTTGTCCGAGCCCTCCGCGGCGGCCCGCAGCTCGGCGAGCGCCCGCGTCACTGCCGCACCGTCCCGCTCGGCGCGCAACCGCGCCAGCCGCTCGGCCTGGGCCGCCTCGATCGTCGGGTCGACGCGCAGCGGCTCGTACGGCTCCTCCTCGTCCACGGTGAACCGGTTGAGCCCGACCACCACCCGCTCAGCCGAGTCGATCTCCTGCGCGATCCGGTACGCGGACTGCTCGATCTCCCGCTTCTGGAACCCGGCTTCGATTGCGTCCACCGCCGAGCCGTGATCGGCCACCCGCTCCATCAACTCGAGCGCGGCGGCCTCGATCTCGGCGGTCATCGCCTCCACCACGTACGACCCGGCGAACGGGTCGACGGTGGCGGTCAGGTCGGTCTCGTACGCCAGCACCTGCTGGGTGCGCAGCGCGAGCCGGGCCGCCTTCTCGGTGGGCAGCGCGATGGCCTCGTCGAAGCTGTTCGTGTGCAGCGACTGCGTGCCGCCGAGCACCGCGGCCAGCCCTTGCACCGCCACCCGGACCAGGTTCACCTCCGGCTGCTGGGCGGTGAGCTGCACGCCAGCGGTCTGGGTGTGGAACCGCAGCATCATCGACTTCGGATCCTTCGCGCCGAAGTCGTCGTGCATCAGTCGGGCCCAGATCCGCCGGGCGGCGCGGAACTTCGCCACCTCCTCCAGCAGGGTGGTGCGGGCCACGAAGAAGAACGACAGCCGGGGCGCGAAATCGTCAACCGCGAGCCCGGCGGCGAGCGCCGCCCGCACGTACTCCACGCCGTTGGCCAGGGTGAACGCGATCTCCTGCGCGGGCGTCGCGCCGGCCTCGGCCATGTGGTAGCCGGAGATGGAGATGGTGTTCCACTTCGGCACCTCCTTGCGGCAGTACGCGAACGTGTCGGCAACCAGGCGCAGCGACGGCTTCGGCGGGAAGATGTACGTGCCCCGGGCGATGTACTCCTTGAGGATGTCGTTCTGGATCGTGCCGTTGAGCGCCGAGCCGGGCACCCCGTTCTCCTCGGCCACGAGCTGGTAGAGCAGCAGCAGCACCGAGCCGGGCGCGTTGATGGTCATCGAGGTGGAGACCTTGTCCAGCGGAATGTCGGCGAAGAGCAGCCGCATGTCCTCGATGGAGTCGATGGCGACACCCACCTTGCCGACCTCGCCGTGCGCGATCGGATCGTCGGAGTCGTAGCCCATCTGGGTCGGCAGGTCGAACGCCACCGACAGGCCCATCGTGCCGGCCCGCAACAGATGGTGGTACCGCGCGTTGGACTCGGTGGCGGTGCCGAAGCCGGCGTACTGACGCATGGTCCACGGACGGGAGGTGTACATGGTGGGGTAGACGCCCCGGGTGTACGGGAACTCGCCGGGCGCGCCCAGCCTGGAGTCCAGATCCTCCGGGAGGTCCGCGCCCGTGTAGACGTCCTGGATCGGGAAACCGGACTCGCTTGACCGCCGTTCGTTCATCCCCGGATGGTAGGACGCCCGGGCATCTCGGCGGGTGAGGGATACCGCACAGCCCGTCCCGAACCGTCGACAGGAGGTGAACGACGTGGCACTTTCTGTCGACTTGAATAAACGTCCGCCGCGTCGGCTTTCGCATCAGGCGTCGGAACCAGCAAGATAGGGGGGTTGTGTCCCAGCCCCCTCGATTTCCCCCGGTGGCTTTTCTGTGACTCAGATCCCGACGTGGAGCGGCGGACCGGTAAGTCCCGCCAACGGCCGCGCAGCACCCGGCACCACCATCGGTGACCGGTACTCGCTGCGGTCCTCGGTGGGCAACGGCGGCATGGGCACGGTGTGGCGTGCCACCGACACCCTGCTGCGCCGCGACGTGGCGGTGAAGGAGGTCGTCCTGCCCCCAGGGCTGGCCCCCAGCGACCGCGACGCCATGTACGAACGCACCCTGCGCGAGGCGCGGGCCGCCGCCGCCATCCAGCACCCGGCAGTGGTGCAGGTGTACGACGTGGTCACCGAGGCCGGTCGGCCGTGGATCGTGATGGAGCTGCTGGACGCCCGCAGCCTCGCCGACATGGTGATCGAGGACGGGCCGGTCGCACCCCGCGCCGTCGCCAAGATCGGCATAGCGCTGCTCGGCGCGTTGGAGGTGGCGCACGCGATCGGCGTGCTGCACCGCGACGTCAAACCGGCAAACGTGTTGATCTGCTCCGACGGGCGGTGCGTGCTCACCGACTTCGGGGTCGCCCGGATGCCCACCGACGTGCAGCTCACCACCCCCGGCATGGTGCTCGGCTCGCCGCACTTCATCTCGCCCGAGCGGGCCATGGGCCAGGAGTTCGGCCCGCCGAGCGATCTCTTCTCGCTCGGGGTGACGCTCTACACGGCGGTGGAGGGGCGTCCCCCGTTCGACAAGGGTGACCCGATCGAGACCATGCACGCGGTGGTCGAGGACCCACCGGCCCCGCCGCAGCGCAGCGGGCCGCTGACCCGCGTACTGATGGGCCTGCTGGAAAAGGACCCGGCCCGCCGGCTGGACGTGCACACCTCCCGGGCCATGCTGCGCGAGCTGCTCGCCGGCCCGCTCGGCAGCACCGCCACCGCTGTGCACTCGGTCACCGACCCGTACGCGGTGGTGCCGGTGCAGCAACGCCCGGTGCCGGTCCTCCCGCCGCCTGCGGCAGAGCCGAAGTCGGACAACCAGATCGGTGGCCCGGCGATGCTGGCCCCGAACGAGTCCCTTACCGACCGGCTGGCCGCGCTACGCCGGGGTGAGCGTCCACGGCCGGCCGCGTCGGCCGGTGCCACCGGGTTCGACGAGACGAGCGCCGACGCGTTGGCCGGTCCGCTGCACACGCCCACCGGCGCGATGCCCGGCCCCGACCGGCCGCTCTCCGCGCGCACCTACGGTGGCAGCGCCGACACCACCCAGCGGGTGGACGCCGGCGGGCACCCGGACGCCACCCAGCGGGTCAGCTACGGCAGCCCGGCCGAGGCCACCCAGCAGGTCGGATACGGCGGCGCGCCGGAGGCCACCCAGCGCGTCGGCGGCACCTACGGTGGCGGCAACCAGTGGTCGGTGCCGGGCACCGGTCAGCCCTGGGCCACCCCGCCCGCCGCTTCGGACGGCGGCGCGCTCGGCAAGGTCCGCGCCACCGGTGGTCAGCTCGTCCGCACGGTGCAGGGCTGGCCTCGCAAGACGCAGCTCGCCGCGGCCGGCGGGTTGGTCGTCGTGCTGCTACTCACCGTGGTGGCCCTGTCCAGCGGCGACGACCCGCCGCCGAGCACCCCGGCCGCGCTGCCCACCGCGTCCGCCCCGGCGGCTCCCCCGGTCGAGATGCAGGAGCACGCGGCCCGCGGCATCCAGGTCATGGTGCCGAAGGGCTGGAAGAAGGCCACCGGCCCTACGTACACCGACTACATCGACCCGGAGGACAGCGGCCGCAAGGTCCGCATCATCACCGAGAAGTGGTCGACCGACTCCAACCGCTGGGCGGAGACGGCGGAGAACGGTCTCAAGACCAGGAGCACCTCCTGCGTCAAGCCGTACCAGCAGATCAACGCCGCCGAGACCGAGCTGGCCAGCAAGCCGGCGGCCGAATTCGAATACACCTGCGGCCAGGGCGACGTCATGCGGCACGGCGTCTGGCGTGGCGTGGCCGAGGGCGGCAAGGCGTACTCGTTCTACCTGACCGCCACGGACGCCAAGTTCGCGGAGAGCAAGCCGATCTTCGACGAGATGGTGCGCACGTTCCAGCTCACCGGCGACGGCTGAGCCGAGGGAACCGGCAGCGGTGATCCGCCGTCGTGCTATCAAGGGGCATGGCGGCGGACACCACTGACATCGACGACATTCGCGAGCAAGCCAGGCGCTGGCTGGCTGACGACCCCGACCCGGCGAGCCGGGACGAGCTGACGGCGGTACTCGACGGGCTGCCGGCGAGCGCCCCGGAGCTGGCCGACCGGTTCGCCGGCCCGCTGACCTTCGGCACGGCCGGCCTGCGCGGTCCGCTGCGCGCCGGCCCGAACGGCATGAACCTCGCCGTGGTCACCCAGGCCGCTGCCGGCCTGGTCACCTGGCTCGCGGCCCAGGGTGGCACCGGCCCGCTGGTGATCGGGTACGACGCTCGGCACGGCTCCCGGCAGTTCGCCGAACGCACCGCCCAGGTGGCCACCGGCGCTGGCCGTCCGGCGCTGCTGCTGCCCCGCCCGCTGCCCACCCCGGTGCTGGCGTACGCCGTGCGTCACCTCGGCGGGGTCGCCGGAGTGATGGTCACGGCCAGCCACAATCCGCCGCAGGACAACGGCTACAAGGTCTACCTCGGCGCGGAGCTGGGCGGGGAGCTGGGCGCCGGCGCGCAGATCGTGCCGCCCGCCGACGCCGGGATCGAGGCGGCCATCCGGTCGGTCGGACCGCTGACCCAGGTGCCGCTCGGCGGGCCCGGTCAGGTGCTCGGCGACGACCTGGTCGCCTCGTACGTCGAACGGGCCACCGCGGTGATCGACCCGGACGGGCCCCGGGACCTGACTGTGGCGTACACCCCGCTGCACGGGGTGGGCGCGGCCGTGCTCACCGCCGCGTTCGCCAGCGCGGGTTTCCCGACCCCCGGTGTGGTGCCCGACCAGGCCGAACCGGACCCGGCGTTCCCCACCGTGTCGTTCCCCAACCCGGAGGAGCCGGGTGCGGTGGACCGACTGATCGCCCTTGCCGACTCCACCGGCGCGGACCTCGCCATCGCCAACGACCCGGACGCCGACCGGTGCGCGGTGGTCGTCCGCGACAGCGTGGGCGACGGGCAGACCTGGCGGATGCTGCGGGGCGACGAGGTGGGCGTGCTGCTCGCCGACCACCTGATGCGCCGTGGGGTGACCGGGCTCTACGCCACCACCATCGTGTCGTCGTCACTGCTGCGGGCGATGTGCGCGGCGCGGGGCCTGCCCTACGACGAGACACTTACCGGCTTCAAGTGGATCGTGCGGGCCGGCGGTGGCAGCACGCCGCTCGTCTTCGGCTACGAGGAGGCGCTCGGCTACTGCGTCGCCCCGGAGCACGTCCGGGACAAGGACGGCATCACCGCCGCGTTGACAGTGGCCGAGTTGGCCGCCGGGCTGAAGACGCAGGGCCGCACGCTCACCGACCGGCTTGACGAGTTGGCAGCCGAGTTCGGCGTGCACCACACCGACCAGCTCTCCGTCCGGGTGGACGACCTGCGGGTGATCACCGACGCGATGGCCCGGATCCGGGCGGCCACGCCGACCACCCTGCTCGGGCAACCTGTCGACAGCGTCCGGGACCTGCTACCCGAGGCGGACGTGGTGATCCTGCGTACCGCGGAGGCCCGGGTGGTGATCCGCCCTTCCGGGACCGAGCCGAAGCTCAAGGCGTACCTCGAGGTGGTGGAGCCGGTGCCGGACGGCGATGTCGCGGCCGCGCGCAGCCGGGCCGGCGCGGCGGTCGCGCGGTTGCGGGCCGACGTCGCCGCCGCCCTCGGCATCTGACCACGACCGACCCCACCTCCCTGTCCTGCCCCCTTTGCTCTGCTTCAGCGGAGGCAACACCCGGCAGCCGTTTGTGTTGCGTGGGTTGAAGCAGAGCAAAGGGAACAGCGGAGGCGGGCTGGCCCGGCGGTCAGGCGCGCTTGCCGAGCGCCGCGTCGACCGCCGTGGCCAGGGCGGCGACGACCAGGCCGACCGAGGGGCGGACCACGGAGTCGTCGGTGCTCACCTGACCGGAGAAGCCCGCACCGGTGGCGATCTCCTCCAACCGCCGGCGGGCGGTGGCGGCCTCCTCGCCGCTCACCCCCAGCGCGGACTCCATCCGCAGCACCGCGACCAGGGTGGCCAACGCGGCGGTCCGCTCGTCCGGGGCCGCCGCGCCGGTGAGCGCGTCGGCCAGCCGCTGCCGGGTCTCCGCCTCGACCGAGGAGTCCACCACCGGATACCGGTGTACGTGAATGAAGCCCAACTCGGTCTCGTCGACGTCCTGCACGACGCCCCGGGCGCACAGGTCACCGAGGATGCGGTCGCGCAGTCCGTGCCGCAGGCGCTGCACCCAGGAGGCCGGGGTGTGCGGGGTGTCGGCGGCGATCCGGCCGAGCACCTCGTCGGCGACCGGCTCGCCGGTGGGCGTGGGGTCGATCATCGCCAACGATCCGTCGGCGTACGCGATCCGGCCGGCCAGGGCCAGCTCGACCAGCACCGCGGCGGCCATGCCCAGGTCCAGGCTGATTCGCGGCATGGTCGCCTTGCCGGTCGTGTCGTCGTAGGCGAGGAGCAACAGTTCCTCGGCGAGCGCAACACCAGTCATGGCCGGAGACGGTAGCGGGTCCGTGCACGACTGCGCACGGACCCGCCCGACCCGGTGCCGACCGGGTGCGGTTCTCAGAAGCGGGGCATGCCGCCGAACTGGCGGTCGCCAGCGTCCCCGAGGCCGGGGACGATGAACATGCGGTCGTTGAGCCCTTCGTCGATCGAGGCCGTGACCAGGCGCAGCGGCAGGCCGGAGCGTTCCAGCCGCTCGATGCCGACCGGCGCGGCGAGCACGCAGAGCACTGTGATGTCGGTGCAGCCCCGGTCGGCGAGCAGCCGGCAGGAGTGCTCAAGCGAGCCACCGGTGGCCAGCATCGGGTCCAGCACCAGCACCGGCAGCCCGGCCAGATCCCGGGGCAGCGACTCCATGTAGGCGCGCGGCTTGTAGGTCTCCTCGTCGCGGGCCAGGCCGACGAAGCCCATCGAGGACTCCGGCAGCAGGCCGAGCGCGGCGTCCGCCATGCCCAGACCGGCCCGCAGCACCGGGACGAGCAGCGGCGGGTTGGCCAGCCGGGTGCCCTCGGTGCTGGTGACCGGCGTCTGCACCGGGTACCGCTCGACGGGGAAGGTGCGCGCCGCCTCGTACACCAGCATGGTGGTCAGTTCGTGCAGGGCGGCCCGGAACGTCGAGGAATCGGTGCGCGCGTCCCGCATGGCGGTCAGTCTCGACTGGGCCAGCGGGTGGTCAATGACGTGTACGTCCACGATCGCTCAACCTACCGGTCCGTTCGGCGCGCTGGTGCGGGTGCGGTCGGACCGGCGACGCCGCTCACGTCGGGCCAACCGTGACCAAGATCACTCAGGGGTTCCGTGCGTAGACTTCTGGGCATGACGGCGACAACGACGTCGGCCCGGTCGGAGCTCTCCGAGCTGGGACGATCCGAGACCGCTCTGCGGACCTTCCTGCACGGCCTACCGGGCGTGGACCAGGTCGGCGCGGAGCAGCGGGCGGCACAGCTCGGCACCCGATCCATCAAGACCACCGCCAAGGCCCAGGCGATCGACCTGGCGATCCGGATGGTCGACCTGACCACCCTGGAAGGGGCGGACACCCCGGGCAAGGTGCGCGCGCTGGCCGCGAAGGCGCTGCGCCCCGACCCGGCCGACCCGTCCTGCCCGCACGTCGGCGCGGTCTGCGTCTACCCGGCGATGGTCCCGTACGTCGCCGAGGTGCTGCGCGGATCCGGCGTGCACCTGGCCAGCGTGGCGACCGCGTTCCCGTCCGGTCAGGCGCCGTTGGAGATCAAGCTGGCCGACACCCGGGCCGCCGTGGCGGCCGGCGCCGACGAGATCGACATGGTGATCAACCGTGGCGCGTTCCTGGCCGGGCGGTACAAGGAGGTCTACGACGAGATCGTGGCCACCAAGGAGGCCTGCGGGGACGCCCACCTCAAGGTCATCCTGGAGACCGGCGAGCTGGCCACGTACGACAACGTGCGCCGCGCCTCGTGGCTGGCCATGCTGGCCGGCGGTGACTTCATCAAGACCTCCACCGGCAAGGTTCCGGTAGCGGCGACGATGCCGGTGACCCTGGTGATGCTGGAGGCGGTCCGCGACTTCCGGGCGGCCACCGGACGACAGGTGGGCGTGAAGCCCGCCGGTGGCATCAAGACCACCAAGGACGCCATCAAGTACCTGGTGATGGTCAACGAGACAGTCGGTCCGGACTGGCTCGACCCGGACTGGTTCCGCTTCGGCGCGTCCAGCCTGCTCAACGACCTGCTGATGCAGCGCACCAAGCTGACGACCGGCGTCTACTCCGGTCCCGACTACTTCACCCTGGACTGATAGCCGATGTTCGAATACGCCCCCGCCCCCGAGTCCCGCTCGGTGGTGGACCTCAAACCCTCGTACGGGCTGTTCATCGACGGTGCCTTCGTCGACCCGACCGACGGCGGCAGCTTCAAGTCGATCAACCCCGCCTCCGAGGAGGTGCTCGCCGAGATCGCCGAGGCCGGCGCGGCCGACGTGGAGCGCGCGGTGCGTGCCGCCCGCACGGCGTACGACAAGGTGTGGGGTCCGATGCCGGGCCGGGACCGGGCGAAGTACCTGTACCGGATCGCCCGGCTCATCCAGGAGCGCTCCCGCGAGCTGGCCGTCCTGGAGTCCCTGGACAACGGCAAGCCGATCCGGGAGTCCCGCGACGTCGACCTGCCGCTGGTCGCCGCGCACTTCTTCTACTACGCGGGGTGGGCCGACAAGCTGGGCCACGCGGGCTTCGGGCCGAACCCCCAGCCGATCGGGGTGGCCGCGCAGGTCATCCCGTGGAACTTCCCGCTGCTCATGCTGGCCTGGAAGATCGCCCCGGCGCTCGCCGCGGGCAACACCGTGGTGCTCAAGCCGGCCGAGACGACCCCGCTGACCGCGCTGCTCTTCGCCGAGATCTGCCAGCAGGCCGACCTGCCGGCCGGTGTGGTCAACATCCTCACCGGCGCCGGTGACACCGGCCGCGCCCTTGTCGAACACCCCGGCGTGGACAAGGTGGCCTTCACCGGCTCCACCGACGTCGGCCGGGCCATCGCCCGGTCCGTGGCCGGCACCCGCAAGAAGCTCACCCTGGAGCTGGGCGGCAAGGCCGCCAACATCGTCTTCGACGACGCCCCCATCGACCAGGCCGTCGAGGGCATCGTCAACGGCATCTTCTTCAACCAGGGGCACGTCTGCTGCGCCGGCTCCCGACTGCTGGTGCAGGAGAACGTGGCCGACCGGGTGCTGGAGTCGCTCAAGCGGCGAATGGCCCAGCTGCGGGTCGGCGACCCACTGGACAAGAACACCGACGTCGGCGCGATCAACTCGGCCGCCCAGCTGGAGCGGATCCGCGAGCTGTCCGACGCCGGCTCCGCCGAGGGCGCCGAGCGCTGGTCACCGCCGTGCGAGCTGCCCGAGCAGGGCTTCTGGTTCGCGCCGACGATCTTCACCGGCGTCACCCAGGCCCATCGGATCGCCCGCGAGGAGATCTTCGGCCCGGTGCTGTCGGTGCTCACCTTCCGCACCCCGGCCGAGGCCGTGGAGAAGGCGAACAACACGCCGTACGGGCTGTCGGCCGGGATCTGGACCGACAAGGGCTCCCGCATCCTGTGGATGGCCGACCGGCTGCGCGCCGGTGTGGTCTGGGCCAACACGTTCAACAAGTTCGACCCCACCTCGCCGTTCGGTGGTTACAAGGAGTCGGGCTACGGTCGCGAGGGCGGCCGGCACGGGCTGGAGGGCTACCTCAATGTCTGAGCGGGTCGCGGTACGCAAGACGTACAAGCTCTTCATCGGCGGGAAGTTCCCGCGCAGCGAGTCGGGACGGTCGTATCTCGTGCAGTCCTTGAATGTGTCACTGGCCTCCCGCAAGGACGCCCGGGACGCGGTGGTCGCCGCCCGCGCCGCCGTCAAGGGCTGGGCCGGTGCTACCGCGTACAACAGGGGTCAGATCCTCTACCGGGCCGCCGAGATGCTGGAGGGCCGCCGCGAGCAGTTCGTCGCCCTGGGCATCCCCGGCGACGAGGTGGACGCGGCGGTGGACCGCTGGGTCTGGTACGCCGGCTGGGCCGACAAGCTCGCCCAGGTGTACGGCGGCGCCAACCCGGTCGCCGGCCCGTACTTCAACATCTCCGCCCCGGAGCCGACGGGCGTGGTCGCTGTGGTCGCCCCGGACCGCCCGGCACTGCTCGGCCTGGTCAGCGTGATCGCCCCGGCGATCGTCACCGGCAACACGGTGGTAGTGGCGGCCTCGCCGTCGGAGCCGCTGGCGGCGGTGACGCTTGCCGAGGTGCTGGCCACCTCGGACCTGCCCGGCGGTGTGGTCAACATCCTCACCGGCGCGATCACCGAGACCGTGCCGGCGTTGGCCGCGCACATGGACGTCAACGCGCTCGACCTGACCGGGGTGACCGACGCCTCGCTCGCCACCGACTTGGAGATCAAGGCTGCGGAGAACCTCAAGCGGGTGCTCCGACCGGCCCCGGCCGACCACGACTGGTCCGCCGATCCGGGCCTGGCGCCGATGACCGCGCTCCTGGAGACCAAGACGGTGTGGCACCCCAAGGGGGTGTGATCGCCTGTCTCTCGGCCTTGGGGTTTTCCGGGGGAGCCCGCCCACTCCGGGCGGTCAGGCTTGATCCCTGCGTGGGCGGGCTCCCCCGGAAAACCTGACGTGGCCATAGCCCGTCGGGTGGGTCAGCTCACGGGTCTTGCCTCGGGTCGGCTTGCGGTCGACGGGGTTGCCGGGTCGGGCCGCGCGCCGGGCCGCGCCGCGGCGGGTCGCGGCGGGTCGCGGCGGGTCGCGCCAAGATTCACGCAACATCAGGGATGTTGCTGCTTCCGGAGCGCTGGAGGCAACAACATCCCCGTTCTTGTGCGGATCTTGGGGTGCGCGGCGCGCGCGGGAGCGGATCTTGGGGTGCGTGGCGCATGGGGTGCGGATCTTGGGGGCGCGGCGCGGGCTTCGGGTCGGGGGTGAGCTGCGTTCTACTACCGGGGGTAGGATTGGGGCGTGACTCGGCTGGGCGATCTTGAGCGTGCGGTGATGGACGTGCTGTGGGACGTGGTCCCCGGCACGTCGGACGGTGTGACAGTGCGCGAGGTCGCCGACGCGCTGGACGGTCGCGAGCTGGCGTACACCACGGTGATGACAGTGCTGGACCGGCTCGCCGGCAAGGGCATGGTGCAGCGGGAACGCGAGGGCCGGGCCTGGCGGTACCGGCCGGCGGCCAGCCGTGAGGCGCACATCGCCCAGCTCATGCTCGACGCCCTCGACCTCGGCGGCAGCCGGGACGCCGCGCTCGTGCGGTTCGCCCGTTCGGTGACTGGCACCGAGGCCGAGGTGCTGCGCGCGGCCCTGGGCAGCGAGGCCGGGCTGGCCGGTCCGGGTTCCGCCGACGGCGGCTCCGAGCTGACCGACCGCCTGGACGGGCCGGCGGGCCGCCGGCCCGCCGGCGAGGCAGCGGAGCGGTAGGACACACGCCATGGCGTACGCCGTGCACTTCGCCGCCACCATGCTGGCCTGCTATCTGACCGCTCAGGTGCTGGCCCGCTCCACCTGGACGTGGCGCAGTCCCCGGGTGGCGATCGTCTGCTGGCAGGCCGTCGGTCTGGCGCTGGGCCTGTCCGCGATGGGTCTGCCGATGGCTCTCGGGTTGAGCGCGTACGACCTGCCGACCGGGAGCGCGCTGCTCGCCCTGACCTCCGATCTCGCGCACGGCACCCTGCCCGTCGGGGAGACCGCCTTCCACCTGGCTGGGGTCGGGGTGGGCTTCGGCATCGGCGCGGTGCTGCTCACCACTACCGTGCGCAGCATCCACGGCACCGTACGCGCCCAGCGCCGCCACCGGGACCTGCTCACCCTTGTCGCCCGGGACGACCCGGCCGCCCCCGGCGCGCTGGTGCTCGACCACCCGAGCGCCGCCGCGTACTGCCTGCCCGGCGTGAAGCCGCGGGTGGTGGTGAGTGCCGGCACGTTGAGCCTGCTGGACCACGCCGAGTTGGCGGCGGTGCTCAGTCACGAGCGGGCGCACGCCCACGAACGGCACGATCTGGTGCTGTTGCCGTTCACCGCGCTGTGCCGGGCGTTGCCCTGGTTCGGCTGGGTCCGCGACGCCCACGAGCGGGTCGCCCTGCTTGTCGAGATGCGCGCCGACGACAAGGCTCGTGAGCTGCACGCGGATGCGCCGCTGGCAGGCGCGCTGCGCCGGTTCGCCGCCGCCGGTCACCGGATCACCCCGGCCGGCGCGTTGGGCGTGGGCGACCGGGATCTCGACGTACGGGTGCAGCGGCTTCTGGTCAGCGACCGGCCGCCCCGGGTGCTCGGCGCAACCGCCCTCGCGGTCGCCAGCACGCTTGTCGCCCTCCCGATCACCCTCTTCCTGTCCTGAGCTGACCCGGCACCCCCACGCGGGGCCGCCTGGGCCCCTGCCCTGCAACCCGCGCCGCGCCCTGCCCCGCGCCGCGCCCTGCCCCGCGCCGCGCCCTGCGCTGCGCGTGCCGCCCCCCAGGCCCGAGATCGCGCTCGATCCAGGATCGAGTGGCATCCCGGGCGGACGAGGCCACTACATCCAGGATCGAGCGCGATCTTCCCGGACGCACAACTACTACGGCTTGTCGTAAACTTTTCTACGACAGGTTGTAGTAGGCGGACATGTAGTGAAGCTACGTGTAGGGTGCCTATGACAAGGGAGCCAACACTACGGAGAGCTGGCCATGGACACCCTGCTCCTCGCCCGCCTGCAGTTCGCCACCACCACCTCGATCCACTTCCTGTTCGTGGTAGTCACGCTCGGGCTGGTCACCCTGCTGGTCGGGATGCAGACCGCCTGGGTGCTCACCGGCAACCCGAAGTGGGAGCGGCTGACCCGGTTCTGGGGCCAGCTCTACGTGATCAATTACGTGCTCGGCATCGTCACCGGCCTCGTGATGGAGTTCCAGTTCGGGCTGAACTGGAGTGGCCTGTCGCGCTACGTCGGCAACGTCTTCGGTGCGCCGTTGGCCATCGAGACGCTCGTGGCGTTCTTCCTGGAGTCCACGTTCCTCGGGATGTGGATCTTCGGCTGGCACCGGCTCGGCAAGGGTGTCCACCTGGCGCTGCTCTGGGGCGTGGCGGTCACCGCGTACGCGTCGGCCTTCTGGATCATGGTGGCCAACTCCTGGCTGCAGCACCCGGTCGGGTACGAGGTCCGCGACGGGATCGCCCACCTCACCGACTTCGGCGCTCTGCTCACCAACCCCAGCCTCGGCATGGCGTTCGGGCACGTGGTCTCGGCGGCGTTGCTGGTGGGCGGAATGCTGATGGCGGCGGTAAGCGCCTGGCACCTGATCCGGCGCACTCCGGACTTCGCGCTCTTCCGCACCTCGCTGCGGATCGGCGTGACCACGTCGGCCTTCGCGATCACCATGGTGCAGGGCTTCGGCTTCGCGCAGTTCGGCCCGGTCGGCGCGGTACAGCCCACCAAATTCGGCGGCCAGAGCCCGGAGGCCCAGGCGCAGATCGCCGAGTGGACCGCCCGGTTCGGCTCCGGCGACTACACGCCGCCGGTGCTGGCCAGCGTCGGGCTGGGCTTCATGATCCTGATCGGCTTCACCCTCGGCTGCGTGTGGTTCCTGCTCCCGCTGCTCTTCCGCGACTGGATCATCCGACTGCGCTTCCCGCTCTGGCTGGTCCTGCTGGCCCTGCCGCTGCCGTTCGTCGCGGTGATCCTCGGCTGGATCGCCCGCGAGGTCGGCCGCCAACCCTGGGTGGCGTACGGGTTGCTCCCCACCGAACAGGCCGTCTCCGGAGTCGGCGCGCCGGTGATGCTCACCTCGCTGATCGGGTTCAGCTTGCTGCTCGGCACCCTCGCCGTCACCAACTGGATGCTGCTCGCCCGGCACGCCGCCCGAGGCGCCGCCGACCCGGCGCTGGGCCGCCCACCCGCGCCCCCGAACGAGTCGGCCCACCCCGAACCCGCCCTCGTCTGAGCACCTGAGGAGAAGACAGTGGACCTCGCCTGGTACGCCCTACTCGGCTTCTTCTTCGCCACCTACCTGGTGCTCGCCGGCTACGACTACGGCGTTGGACTGCTGCTCGCGCGAGGCGGAAGCCCGGCCGGTCGGCGGGCCGCGCTCACCGCCCTCGGCCCGTTCTTCCTGGGCAACGAGGTCTGGCTGGTGGCCGCCGTGGGCATCCTGTTCGGCGCGTTTCCGGTGCTGGAGGGTGAACTGCTCGCCGGCTGCTATCCGGCCGTCGCCGGCGCTCTGGTCGGCGTCATCCTGGTCACCGCTGGGGTGCAACTGCGCAGCCGCAACGCCGATGAGCGGGTCCGCGCCCGCTGGGACCGCATCGTGACGATCGGCAGCGCGCTTGCCGCACTGGGCTGGGGCACGGTGCTCGCCGCGCTGCTCCAGGGCGTGCCCCGCCAGGCCGACGGGCACGTCGCCGGGATATCGCACCTGGCCACCCCGTTCGCGGCCGCCGCCGGGCTGGCCATGGTCACGCTCGTCGCGGTACACGGTGCGACCTTCCTCACCCTGCGACTGCCGACCGCCGAGGCCGCCGCTGTCGGCCGCACGGCCCGCCGACTGGTGCCGGTGGCACTCACCGCTGTCGCGCTGGCCACCGTCGTGGGCGTGCTCTCCGCCCGGGTACGCGACGCGGTCCAACGGCCGACGGTGGCCGTACTCCTGCCGGTGCTGCTCGTGATGGCGCTGCTGGCGGCCCGCGCGGCGTTGGCACGGCGGCGGCCGGGGTGGGCTCTGGTCGCCACCGGCGCGGCCCTGGCGCTGCCGGTGGTGCTTGTCGGCGCCGCCCTCTGGCCCTACGTGCTGGTGTCCACTACCGATCCGGGTGCCTCGCTGACGGTGGCCGACGCCGCCGCTAGCGCACCGACCCTGCGGCTGCTGGGCTGGGTGGCGCTGCCGCTACTTCCGGCCCTACTAGGCTTCCAGGCGATGTGTTTGTGGGTTTTCCGAGGACGGACCGACAGTAGGGCACCGGTGTACTGGTGAACCGCCGTCCGTTCGACAGGCGTCTGCTGCACCGGGTCCCCGCGGCCCGGCGCGACCTCGCCGTGCTCGCGCTGCTCGGGGTGCTCGCCGCCGGCTTGATCGTCGCGCAGGCCACCGCGCTGGCGGCGGTGCTTGCCACCGCCGTCGACGGGCGGCTCGACCGACAGGCGCTGGCCGGCTTCGTGCTCGCGGTCGCCGCCCGTTCGGCGCTGGTCTGGGCGCAGGGCACCGTCTCCGCGCGGGTCGCCGCAACGGTCAAGGCCACGCTGCGGGCCGACCTGCTCGGCGCGGTCGGCCGGCACGGCCCCGGCTGGGTGGCCGGGCAGCGGGCCGGCGAGATCGCCACCCTGGCTGGGCGCGGGTTGGACGCGCTTGACGCGTACTTCACCGGTTACCTGCCGCAGCTGGTGCTCAGCGTGACAGTGCCGCTGGCGGTGCTGGCCCGGGTCGTCTTCGCCGACTGGAGCTCAGCGGTGATCATCGCGCTGACCCTGCCGCTGATCCCGGTCTTCGGCGCACTGCTCGGCTGGCAGGCGCAGGCCGCCACCGAACGGCAGTGGCGGCGGCTGTCGCTGCTCGGCGGTCACTTCCTGGACATGGTCGCCGGGCTGCCCACGCTGCGCGCCTTCGGGCGGGCCCGCGCACAGACCGACGTGGTGCGCCGGATGGCCGACGGGCACCGCGTCGCCACCATGAAGACGCTGCGCATCGCGTTCCTCTCCGCGCTCGTGCTGGAGCTTGTCGCCACCCTCTCGGTGGCCCTGGTCGCGGTGCCGGTCGGCATCCGGCTGCTCGGCGGCGGGCTGGCCCTGCAGACCGCGCTGCTGGTGCTGCTGCTCACCCCGGAGGCGTACCTGCCGTTGCGGTCCGCGGGCAGCCGCTTCCACGCCAGCATGGAGGGGCTCACCGCGCTGGACGAGGCGCTGACCATCTCGGCCGCGCCCGTCGCACCCCGCGCCGCCGAGGGCGCCGCCACCCCTGATGCGCGAGGCGAGATCCGGTTCGAGGGGGTGACAGTGGCGTACGAGCGGACCACCGCGCTGCGCGACGTCACACTGACCATCCGACCCGGTGAACGGATCGCCATCATCGGCCCCAGCGGCGCTGGCAAGAGCACACTGCTCGGCCTGCTGCTCGGCTTCGTGACACCGACCAGCGGCCGGGTCACCGTGGGCGGGGTCGATCTCGCCACCGCCGACCCGGACGCCTGGCGCCGGCAGCTCGCCTGGGTGCCGCAACGGGCCCACCTCTTCGCCGCCTCGCTCGCCGACAACATCCGGCTCGGCGCACCGGAAACCCCGCCCGACGTCCTGGCCGCGGCGGTGCGCGCTGCCGCCCTGGACGACGTGGTGGCCGGCCTACCGGACGGTCTGGACACCCTGCTCGGCGAACGCGGGCACGGGCTGTCCAGCGGGCAACGGCAGCGGGTCGCCCTGGCGCGGGCCTTCCTGCGCGCCGCACCGCTGGTGCTGCTCGACGAACCCACCGCCCGGCTGGACACGGCCGCCGAGGCGGTGGTGCTCGACGCCACCCGCCGGCTGGTCGCCGGGCGGACCGCGCTGTTGGTCGCCCACCGACCGGCGCTACTCGCCGACGCCGACCGGATCCTGCGGGTCGAGGACGGTCGGGTCACCGAACTGACCCCCGAGCCGGCCGGAAAGGCGCCCCGATGAGCGCGGCACCCGGGCCTGGCCCGGCAGACCCGACGCGGGTCGCCGACCCGGCACCGCGCGGGCGGGCCGACGCCGAACGGGCAGTGCTGCGGCTGGCCCGGCCCTACCTGGGCCGCCTGATCGGTGCCGGGCTGCTCGCGGCGGCCACCGAGTTCGCCGGGCTGGCACTGATGGCCACTGCCACCTGGCTGCTGATGAGCGCCGCCGGCCAACCCCCGCTGGACCGGCTCACCGTGGCGATCGTCGCGGTCCGGGCGCTGGCGATCGGTCGGGGCGTGCTGCGCTACACCGAACGACTCGCCGGGCACGACGCGGTGCTCCGCATGATCACCGACGTGCGGGCCCGGGTCTTCGGCACCCTCGCGGCCCGGCGCGGCGCCGTGCACCGCTCGGGAGACGTGCTGAGCCGGCTTGTCTCCGACGTCGAGGCGGTCCAGGACCTGCTGCTGCGGGTGCTGGTCCCGGGCGCGGGCGCGGCCCTGGTCGGTGTGCTGGCGGTCGCCGGGGCCGCGCTGATCTCACCGCCGGCCGCCGGAGTGCTCGCCGTCGGGCTGCTGGTCGCCGGCGTGGGGCTGCCCGCGCTGGCCACCGCTGTCACCCGCCGCAGCGCGGCCGAGGTGGCACCGCTGCGCGGCGCACTCGCCACGGACGCGGTCGACCTCACCCACGGCGCCGCCGACCTGGCCGCGTTCGGGGCGACCGACGGTGCGCTGCACGCCGCCGAGGAGCGCGCCGGTCGGCTGGCCCGACTGGAACGTCGGCTGGCCGCCACCGGGTTCGCTGTGGACGCGGCCGGGGTGCTGACCGCCGGGTTGACCGCCGCGGCGGTGGTGCTTGCCGCGCTGGCCGCCGACGTGCCCGGGGTGCTGGTGGGCGTCCTGGCCGTCGGGGTGCTGGCCGCCGTCGAGGTGACCCTGGCGCTCGTCACGGCGGCCCGACAGTGGACCCAGCTGCGGCCCGGCCTGGCCCGGGTGGCCGCCCTGCTCGACGCCGGGCCCCCGACGCGCCCGGCCCCGAGCGACGGCACCGACCTGACCGGGCCCGCCGAGCTGCGCTTCGACGACGTGACGGTGCGGTACCGGGCCGGCGCGGCGCCCGCCCTCGACGGCATCAGCCTGGACCTGCCGGCCGGGCGGCGGATCGCGGTGGTGGGCCCGAGCGGCGCCGGCAAGAGCACTGTGGCCGCCGTGCTGACCGGCACCGTCCGGCCGGTGTCCGGCCGGGTCATCCTGAACGGCCGGGACCTGTCGGCGTACGCCGAGGAGGAGTTGCCCCGCGCGGTCGGCGGGCTACTCGCCGAGGCGTACGTCTTCCATGCCACGGTGCGGGAGAACCTGCTGCTCGGGCGGGCCGGGGCCGACGAGGAGGAGTTGACAGCGGCCACCGCGGCGGCCGGCCTGTTGGAGTGGGTACGCGCCCAGCCGGCGGGCTGGGACACGCTCGTCGGCGAGGAGGGCGGGCAACTCTCCGGCGGCCAACGGCAGCGGCTGGCGCTGGCTCGGGCACTGCTCGCCGCACCGCCGGTGCTGGTGCTGGACGAGCCCACCGAAGGGCTGGATCCGGCCGCCGCGGACGCGGTGCTCGCGTCCGCCCTCGCCGCCACCCCCGCCGGGCACTCGGTGCTGCTGATCACCCACCGGCTCAGCGGGCTCGCCGACCTGGACGAGATCGTCGTGCTGGACGGCGGTCGGGTGATCCAGCGCGGCCGGCATGCCGACCTGGTCACCACCGACGGTTGGTACCGGGACCAGTGGCTGCTCCAGGCGGCGGCCGAACGGGGTTACCTGGCGCTCGCACCCTGACCGGCTCGGGGACGGACCAGGGTTCTCCCCGACGTCGGGGCTCCGGTGTCCGTGGCAGGGTGGTGCCATGCCGCGCTGTGAGGATGGGTTTGTCGACGAGCACCTGCGGGATCTGGCCGCCCGGTTGCAGGGTCCGGCGCGACTCAAGTCCGACCTGCTGACCGAGGCCCGGCACGGGCTGTGGGACGCGGTCGAGGCGTACCAGGAGAGCGGCGTGCCGCCCACCGAGGCGCAGCGGCGGGCGGTTGTCGAGTTCGGCTCACCGGCGCAACTGCTGCCCTCCTGGCAGGCCGAGCTGGCCGTGGGCGCGCTGCGGGGCCTCTCTCTCCGGATGCTTGCCGTCGCCGGGGTGGGGATGGCGGCCGGCGACCTGACCTGGCGTGGGGCCAGTTGGAGCGACGGCCCGCGCCCGCCGGCCGGTTACCTGCTGCTCGCCAACTCGGTCGACTGGATCTGGATGAGCACGCTGCTGCTCTCGGTGGCCGGTCTGCTCGTGGTCGCGGCGAGCGCCCGGTCGGCCCGACCGGGCCTGGTCGTGGCGCAACGCGCGGTGGGCGCCGGCCTGACCGGCCTGCTGGCCCTGGCCATGGTGACCGGGTGTGCCCTCTTCGGCTGGTCACTCAGCCTCTGGGAGGCGGCGTTGAGCTGGCCACCGATGATCATCGGCGCGGTGCTGGTCAGCGCTGCGTACTTCTCGCTCACCCGGGCGACGCGCGGCTGGTTGCTGGCCGTCGCCCGCTGACCCGCGCCACCCCGCCGCGCCGCCCACCCCCGCCCTGCCGCGTCGGACGCGGGCCGGACACTCCCGGTCGGTCGACAACAGCCGGCCGGCGGGATCAGGCCGGGGTGGTGGGTGGGTTGCCGGGATCGAGGAACCGGCCAACTGTCAGTCGGAACTCGTGCCAACCGGCGCGCTCTCCGGCCAACGCCCGTCGGCCCGAGTCGGTGAGCTGGTACGTCCGCCGCTCCCTACCGTTCACCGTGCTCCAGGTGCTCGCCACGTGCCCGGCACGCTCCAGGCGACGGAGCGCGGGATAGATCGTGCCGGTGGGCAGATCGAGGCTGCCGTCACTGCGCTCACGTAGCGCCTCGATGATGGCGTAGCCGTGCAGCTCGCCCTGCTCCAGCACGGCGAGCAGCAGAGCGTCGAGATGGCCGTGCAACGACTGGGCCTTCATGTGTAGCTACGCTACTTGTCGAGCGGCCCGTCCGCCAGCGCCAGCTACCAGCAGGTCGAACCCGTGCACCAGCCGACCACCGGGGTGCGGGCATCGGCCACCCAGGTCTGCCGACTAGGGTATGTGCCCAGAGTCACTCGTCGGACAGAGACCCCGGCGGGTGGGCAACCCGAAGCACACGGAGGTCAGCGTGGCCCGCCAGTCGCCCCAACGGCCCGACGCCGACGAGCCAGAGCTCGACGACACCACGAGCGCGGCCGAGCCAGATGAGGCCGCGGAGACGGACCGCCCGTCGGCTTCGGTCGACAGGTCGCTCTGGGACGAGCTGCGCATCGATCCGGTGGAGATCGCCCTGCCCGCCGGCACCGGCTTCACGCTGCGGGCGTACCGGCCGGCCAGCTCGCTGACCCCGACCGATGTGACCGAACGCGACCAGGACGACCCGTTCCTCGCCCGCCGCCAGGTCGTCGAGGACGAGGACGACGAGACGGTAGTCATCCTCGACGAGGAGCTGGCCGAGGAGTTCGCCGACAGCGACGAGGACGAGGCGACGCGCCGACGCGCCGACGCCACCGCCGACGATGAGGCCGACGGCGAGGCCGACGAGGACGTCCCGGACGAGGCGGACGACGAGGAGGTGCCGGTCTTCCTCAGCAACCAGGGCAAGCTGCTGCTGTTCAAGACCCCCGAGTCGCTCGTCAGTTTCATCAGGTCCGGTGCGCCGAACGATCTGTCCCAACTGGACAGCTGGAATGAATTGGCCGAACGGGTGGAGCCGGCCGACATCGCCCCACTCGACGAGGACACCTACGAACTCGACCTGGTCGTGGAGAACCTGCGCGGCGGTCACGACACCTGGGATTCGACCCTGCTGATCGAGGCCGGCGAGATCGCACGTGACATCTCGTACGCGTTGCGGCTGCCTGCGGTCCTGGACATGCTCTCCGCCGGCTCCAGCCTCGACGACCTGGACGAGGCACTGCGGGCCACCGCCAACGGTGGCATCGGTGCTTTCATGGGTCGGCGACGGCTGAAGAAGATCGGAGCGCAGACCGCGAGTTTGGGTTGGCGCACCATTGTCGGCAAGATCTCTGCGGTGGTGGACTGGCGCGACTGACCCGTACCGGGGAGCATCAGTTGCTGGCAGAGGAAAGACCTGTCCCGGGAGGAGGACGACGCCGTGGCGCTCGTGCGCGTTTACTGCGGTCTGGCCTCGGCGGATCCGGCTGACCGACCGGCCTCCGCCGGTTCGACGCTGACGTCCGCTGTGGTCGACGACGCAGGCCGTCTGCTGCATGTCTGCGAGATCAGCGACGACGCCGCTGGCTACGCCCAGCTCGTCGCGCTGCTCGTGGAGCGGTCAGGCGGGCCGAGCGGTGCGGCAATCGCCGCCGACAGCGACGACCACACCGTCACGTCGCTGTTGAGCGCGGCGGGTCGACCCTTGGCCATCGCCGACGACGATTCGGTGGACGACTTCGCCGAGCGGTTCGCCGACGACGACTCGCTGGAGGAGATGCAGTCACCTCCGGCCGAACGACGGGCCGTCGGCTTGGCCCGCGCGTTGCAGGCCGGCGCGCTCTCCGCCGTCACCCTGCCGGCACCCCGGGACCTCGCCGGCTACAAGCAGGTGCTCGCCGCCCACGCCGCCCTGGCCAGCGGTCGACACTCCGCGGCCGTGGCGCTGCGTGAGGTGCTGCGTGAGCTCTACCCGGCGGCCCTGCGGGCGTACCCGGACCCGGCCGAGCCGGTCTCGCTGGCGGTGCTTGACGCGCTGCCCGAGCCGGGCATGCTCGGCGGCACCGTCGCCCGGGGCCGTGAGGTGTCGGTCGCGGCGGATGCGATAGCCGCGCACCTCGCCGCCGACGGAGTCGCCGACGCCGAGGAGATCAACGAGGCGGTCACCGCGCTACGGGTCGCCATCTCCGAGACGCCGCGCCGCGCCGCTGTCAATCGGGCGCTCACGTCCGCGGTGGCCGAGACGGTCCGCCAGGCCGTCGCCTCCGTGCGGGCCTGCGACGCGGGCTGTGAGGCGCTGGTGAGCGCGCTCAACTCCCGGGTCAGCACACCGGACCAGGCACCTGGCCGCCGCGCCGCCGCCCGCCGTGGCGAGTCGGTCGGCGAGTTGACAGGTCTGGCCGGCACCGGTGCCGGTCTGCGGTCGGTCCGACCCACCCCGCCCGCTGTCGAGCCCGCGCCCGCCGTCGGGCGCCGCAGCCGCCCCGAGCCGATTCCGGGTAACGCACCACTGGCGTCGCCCCGTCCACTCGGGCCGCCACCGGTCGCCCCACCGCCGGTCACGCCGCCGCCTGTCGCACCCGCGCCGATGGCCCCGGCAGCGATGGCCGCTCCGCAACCGCCCACCCTGCCCGGGCGCGGTGAGCAGGTCGCCAACCGGATCGACGGTCCGACCAACCGACCGGTCTCGTCGCCGCCTCCCCCGCCGCCCGGGATCACCCCGATCGCACCCGCGCAGCGGGGTCTGGTGCCGCCGGCCGAGGCCGGTGAGCCGTTCCGGCCGACGCTCACCACCGCCGCGATCAACCACGCGCGGGCGGAACGGCAGCGTACGGTCATCCCGCCCCGGCCGAAGACGAACGGCGAGCCCCGGCCGAGTCACCTGCAACGCCCGGTCGACGAGCCACCGACGGGCGGGTTCAGCGCCACCGACCTGAGCATTCCGGTGCCGGCACCCCGGCCCGGTCAGGAGTCGGCGCCGCCCGGCTCCCGCGCCAACTGGCCGCTCGTCAACAACCCGGAGGACCCGGCCGACACTCCGGCGAACAACCCGGCGCCCTACTCCTACGGCGGCAGTCGCGGCATCGAGGCTCCGACCGACCCGGGTCGCGCCGACGGTCGGGTCACCCCGCCCTGGTTGGCGGACGATTTGCCGCAGGAGCCGCCCATGCTGCGGCTGGTGGAGCCACCGCCACTCGCTGACCGGGCGCTGCGCGAGGGGCTCAACCCGCCGGCGGACCCGCACCTGGAGACGCCGCCGCTGCGGCTTGTCGACCGGGAGCAGGCCGCTCGGAACGGCCGGGCAGCCACCCGTGCCGCCGAGCACCGGCCAACGCCCCCGGTGGAGCACCGGCCACCACCGTTGCCGCACCGGCAGCCCCCGGTCGAGCACCGGCCACCGCCGGTCGCCGACGAGGGCGACGGCGACCTGCTGATCTTCGCCCAGACCAAGTCGGCCTGGTTCGTGGGGCAGGCCGAGGAGACCGACCTGGACTGGTCGACAACTGCCGACACGGGCTGGCAGGCCGCCGAGCAGGCAGCTCGCCCCGCGGTGGGTGCCGAGACCAACGCCGGGCTCCCCAAGCGCGTGCCACAGGCCAATCTGGTCCCTGGTTCCCCGCTGCGCGAGGAGCGCCCATTGCGGATAGTGCGTGATGCGGCAAGCCTTGCGGAAAACACCACGGGCTACTTCCGCGGTTGGCGACGCGGGCAGGAGATCGGTGGTTTCGCGGTGGGCGGCCGGCCGGGTCGCGAGGCAGCCGGTGGCTGGGACTTCAGCCGCGACCACGGTGACCGCGACGACGACCGGGAGTACGAGTACCGCTCCGCCGGTTACCAGTCCTGACCGTCAGCTCTCTTCCACACCCGCGAATCGCGCCCCCGGTCGGTCGACCGGGGGCGCGCTCGTGTCAGCGGGATGGGTGCCGAGCGGCACGGAAACGCCGCCCCGCGCAGACCCGAGGGCCGGCCCACCCCGGAGCGGGGCGGACGGCTTCCAGATCTTCAGAGGGCGGCGTGGGGCCCGCCGGCACGAGCAGTGCGGCGGACAGCGCGAAACGCCCGGTGGCGGCCGGAGCCACCACCGGGCTTGCGACGGCGATCAGGCCGGGGCCACCGCGCGGGTACGGCGCATGGTGAGCACGTACTCGACAAGCGAGATCAGCACGTGCTTCGTCGACTCCCGGTTACGGGCGTCGCAGGCCACCACCGGCACGTCGCTTGAGATCGCCAAGGCGTCCCGGACGTCCTGCGGGTCGTGGTACTGCATCCCGTCGAAGCAGTTGATCGCCACCAGGTACGGAAGGCGTCGGTGCTCGAAGAAGTCGATCGCCGCGAAGCAGTCGGCCAGCCGGCGAGTGTCCACCAGTACCACCGCACCGATGGCACCCCGGACCAGTTCGTCCCACATGAACCAGAACCGGGTCTGACCCGGCGTACCGAACAGGTACAGAATCAGGTCACGGTCGATCGAGATCCGGCCGAAGTCCATAGCCACCGTGGTCGTCGTCTTACCCGGCACCTGCCGGGTGTCATCGACGCCCACGCCGGCAGAGGTCATGATGGCCTCGGTGGTCAGCGGCGTGATCTCCGAGACCGAGCCGACCAGCGTCGTTTTGCCGACGCCGAATCCACCGGCGATAACGATCTTCGCCGACGTCACGCGCCCACTCGGGTTCGGTGGGCGGTGCGACATGTCAGAGCCTGCGAAGTCCACTCAGCACCCTCTCCAGCAGTTCAGTGCCCACCGCGTCGTCGGAGTCGTCCAAAATGGTCGGCTCGTGGACCGCGACTAGGCCGTCCGTCGCCATGTCGGCGATGAGCACCCGGGCCACACCGAGCGGCAGCTGCATCCGCGCCGCGATCTCTGCGAGCGATTGCACGCGACCGTCACACAGCGCGGCGATGTACTGGTGTTCGCGGCCCTGGCCGCCGTTGCCATTGGCAGCGGCCCGGCCGCGCACCGTCGTCTCGACGAGCGCCTCCAGCGCGATGTCGAGCCGGGGACGGGTACGACCACGGGTCACGGCGTATGGACGGACCAACGCTCCGGTTGGTTCGTCACGATCAGCCATCTCGCCGTTCACCTCCTTCGCACCCGCTACCGGCTCCCACCGGTGAAACCCGTCGTTGTCGTCGTTGCAGTCGTGCCGACCTCACGATCGGCGAGGCGTCAGCCCAGCATGCCCGCGGCCGCACGCGGCTGCGGGGTCAGCGCGTCGCCCACCCGGTCGACGAGCAGCGCCATCTCGTAGCCGACCTGGCCCACGTCGGAGCTGCGGGCGGCCAACACGGCGAAGGACGAGCCGTCCGAGATGGACATCAGGAACAGGAAGCCATTGTCCATCTCCACGACGGTCTGCAACACCGCCCCTCCCTCGAAGCAGCGGGCTGCACCCTGGGTCAGGCTGACCAGACCCGATGAGATCGCGGCAAGCTGATCTGCCCGGTCGCGCGGCAGATCCCGTGACGACGCGAGGAGTAGGCCGTCCGCCGAGACGGCGACCGCATGCGCGACGCCGGGCACCCGGTCAGCGAAGTTGGCAAGCAGCCAACCAAGATCCTGCGTAGTTGTCATCCTTCTTGCTCCTTCTGCCCGCTCCCGGCCACCGGGCCTGAGCCAGACTGCGAGGATTGCCCTCCCGGAGTTGCCTCCGGGCTGGTCGGGTTGTCCGAGGTGCTACGCCCTCGCTGCACGCCCCGGTGGTAGGCGGAGAGCAGGCCGCGGACTGCTTCCGGGGATCGGCGCTGGACCGAGGGGGCGGGCTTCTCCACCGCACCCGGCACCAGCTGCGCCATCGGCTTGCGCTTGGGCAGACCGGTGGTGGTGGTCTCGCTCACCGGTACCGCACCGGCGGCCGCCGAGGCGGCACGCCAGCCGTCGTCAGCAGCGGTCTGCCAGCCGTTGCTCTGCGGTTGGGGCCGGCGGTTCGGCAGGCTCTCGGCGAGGCCGGGGCGGTTGCCCTCGTTCGCTGTGGAGCTGTTGTCCCGCGGCGCTCCTCCGGCCATCGGAGTGTCTGCCATCGGTGTGTTACCTGTCGTCCCGGGTGCTGTCTTCTGGACTGTCCGACCGGTGGCCTCGACCGCGGCGAACTGCTGGGTCGCGGTGTCGCCGTTCGTGCTCGGCTGGGCGCCAGCCGCGGACTCCTCCGAGCCCGGACGGCGGGTGCGGAACCAGGCCGACTCCAGCTCCCGGAAGATCGGCAACTCCATCGTCTCGTCCGCGTACCGCTGCCGGTTCTGCGCCTGCGGTTGCTGCGGCGCCGGTCGGGCCGGCGGTGCCGCGGCCGGAGCTGGTGCCGGCACCGGAGGTTGGGCTGCGGCGGCCGGCTGCTCGCCGGGTCGCGGCACCCGTGGCAGCTCCGTCGTCATGTCCAGAGCGGCAGCGAGCCGCTCGGGCACCGGCGGAGTGGCCACGTCCCGGTCGCCGCCCGGCACCGGCGGCCAGGCCGGCGGTGCGGGTGACCGACGTGCTCGGCCCGGCGGACGGCACCGTCGACCCGGGGCTGCTGGGTGGGCTGCGTCGACGCCTCGCCGAGGCGCGGCC